>NZ_JAVRBF010000975.1:0-264 GCF_032436805.1 Streptomyces sp. P17
CGCAGCTCGCGCAGGGCCTGGTGGTGAAGAGCCCGATGGGCGACGTCAGCCTTGCTGCGCCCCGCCTCGTTACCGCCGACCAGCTGGCCGCGCCCTACGATCTCATCGTGTTGAGCTGCAAGGCCTACGACCTTGCCGACGCGATTGCGTCCTTCGCCGCCGCCGTAGGCCCCGACACCAGCATCCTGCCGCTGCTCAACGGAATGGCTCATATCGATGCGTTGAACGCGAAATTCGGATCGGCGCGGGTGCTGGGCGGCCAAT
>NZ_JAVRBF010000976.1:0-264 GCF_032436805.1 Streptomyces sp. P17
TCGCCGCCCGCGCACTCGGCTATCAGTGCGGGCCGATGTCGGGCTTCGACAACGCCGGGGTCGATGCGGCCTTCTTCGCCGGGACCAACATCAAGTCGAACTTCATCTGCTCCATCGGCCACGGCACCGATGAGAACCTGTTCGACCGCCTGCCGCGCCTCAGCTTCGAAGAGGCTAACCAGATCGCCTGACTTGAGCTTGTCGCCGACGCGGAGTAGCGGCGGGCGATGATCCTTCTCGCTCTCGATACCGCGTTGGCGGCGG
>NZ_JAVRBF010000977.1:0-264 GCF_032436805.1 Streptomyces sp. P17
CTTGAGCTGGTGCTTCTACATCGAATAATACCCGATGATTAATATTCCCAGCCCTTAACCAGAGCTGCTTATTGGCATCTTCTAAAATGAGTTGAATACCATTCATCTGCAAACCATGCTCACTACCTGCATGTTGCAACCAAGTATTAAATTGCTGTTTTTGCAGATCGAATCGCGCCACACCCTGATCGGTAGAGCCGATCCAAATAGCACCATGCTGATCTTCAATGATATTATTTATATCACCAAAGCGCAGATAAGGCG
>NZ_JAVRBF010000978.1:0-264 GCF_032436805.1 Streptomyces sp. P17
TGCTCTCATGGCTCGCACCAAAGCAGGGAGCGAAAACCTCCGTCCTGTGTTCGATGCTACCGGCAAGATCGTTGCATATGAGCGTTCGCTGGATGAGGGCAAACTGGCAATGCTGAAGCACAACACGCATCTTGGAATGATGATGGGTGCTTGGGCTGGTCGTATCGTTGAAGAACAGCTTGCAGGTGAGTTCAATACTCAGTTGATCGAGAAACTCTATGCTGATTGGTCGTCTGCAAAGGATCGGGATGCTTTTGTAGACAT
>NZ_JAVRBF010000979.1:0-264 GCF_032436805.1 Streptomyces sp. P17
GTGTGAAAATACCTTCGGGGGAATCTGCGAAGCAGATGGGGGCAGACAGCCCCCAGCCCCGATTTCAATCCAGCTTGCGGGCTTCGTCGATCAGCATGATCGGGATCCCGGCGTGAATCGGAAAGGCCAGTCGGGCGGCCTCGGATACAAGCTCTTGCCGCGCCGCGTCATAACGCAGGGTTGTGTGTGTGAGCGGACAGACGAGCGATTCCAGCATCTGGCGGTCGAATGGGGGGGTGGCTTCGGTCATTGCAAGGGTTCCTC
>NZ_JAVRBF010000980.1:0-264 GCF_032436805.1 Streptomyces sp. P17
CGCGGTCAACCTGGCCGGCTCGGACCAGACCAGCGGCGACGGAACGAGCGTCAGCAATTTCCAGAACGTGGACGCCTCGGCGCTGTCCACGGCGCTGTCGATCACCGGCTCGACGGCGGCCAACACCATCACCGGCGGATCGGGCAACGATACGATCGATGGCGGCGGTGGCGCCGACGTGATCGCCGCGGGCGGCGGCAACGACAGCGTCACCTATCGCGGTGCCGAGACCTCGATCGACGGCGGCACGGGCACCAACACCCT
>NZ_JAVRBF010000981.1:0-264 GCF_032436805.1 Streptomyces sp. P17
TCTCCGATCGCGAAGCCGGTGCCTTCGTGGTCGTTGGCGCGGCGGCGGCGGTGCTGTTCGCGCTCACCATTTGCCGTCTCGCCACCACCGACGGGGTTACCCCGGGCCATGTGTACGCGGAGATGACCTATCTGTGGACGTTCGTCGGCAGCCTGGATGATGCACCGTCGATGGTGGATCAGCTGGCGCGGTTGAAGGACATCGGCCGCCGCGTCAGCCCCGGCATGGATGATACGGAGCACAAGGACGCCGCGTGACCGGTAG
>NZ_JAVRBF010000982.1:0-264 GCF_032436805.1 Streptomyces sp. P17
CAGTTGACAAGTAAAGGCATCATAAATAATGGCCATAACCTGACCAATAATTCTTGCTGAAGCATTATTTTCAACTAGAGCTTCAAAAATAGCATCGCGTTCGTGGGCTAGAATAATGAGTGACTGAATGGAGTCAACTTGATTAATTTTTTCAGTCAAAAAAACCGCTTGAATACTGTGTTTCTGTATTAATTGCTGCGGTGTAATGATACCTATAATCTGTCGGTTAGCATTAATCACCGGAATGTTTTGAATGTGGTATTG
>NZ_JAVRBF010000983.1:0-263 GCF_032436805.1 Streptomyces sp. P17
GCGGTCAGCGTGTCGCTCTCGGGCAGGCCAAGCTCTGATCCGGCCAGCGCGGCGCGGGCGGCCTCGGGCCAGTCGCCGCGCGGCAGATGCGGCAGATGTTCCAGCAAAAGGTGAACCCGTGTCCCCGCCGCCATGGCATCCTCTTGCACCGGCCCGCCGGCCAGAACCTTGGCCCCGCCCAGCGCGGTGGCCGCGATGGGGCGCGGCGGTTCGGCCACCGGGGCGGGGCGGTCACGCCATTCGGGCGGCAGGCGATGCACGGG
>NZ_JAVRBF010000984.1:0-263 GCF_032436805.1 Streptomyces sp. P17
TGAAATCAGTTGCTCTCGTTGGTCCACAGCTTGATCTGCTGCGACAGGTAGCTCTGGGTCGAACTGTAGGCGAGCAGCGCGCTCTGCATCCTGGTGAACTGCGCGGAGAGCTGTTCGCGATAGACGGTGTCCTTCGCGGCCAGTTTATCTTTGTCCTTGGCGATTGCCGCTTTCTCGACCTCGAGCCTCTTTTGGGAGGAGGTGAGCGGGCCGGCGGTTGCGGTCAGGTCGTTCTTGATCGCGTCGAGCGCGCCTTGAATGCC
>NZ_JAVRBF010000985.1:0-263 GCF_032436805.1 Streptomyces sp. P17
TATTCATATACAAACTAATAGTAGTATGTATACAACATTGTTTTTTATCGCTCTACTTTTATGTTATTTTTTTTTAAAAGATATAAAAGGACTTGCTTTTATTTCGATTAGATACAAGTTAACTAATGAGGTTTTTATGAATATTATATCACTTGTAATATTCATGATGATGATCTATATATTGATAATACATTCTAATGTTTTAATTTCATTAAGAGGCGATAGAGCGGTCGTATATAGCTATTTTGCTAATGAGATATATA
>NZ_JAVRBF010000986.1:0-263 GCF_032436805.1 Streptomyces sp. P17
CGTGGGCTACGAAGCGCCTACAGTACCGGACAACCACCAACCGTTAGGCGCGCGATATAGTGTCTCGGTTGTGCCATTGTTCATCCGACATACCAAAGTTTGGTCGCCCAACATTTGAATGTTGACAATATCGCCCGCCATGATCGTTCTCTTTCTATTCGGGGTTACCGTTGACGTCGCACCACCGCGTGCCATTCCACCAATAAGGCTTCTTTTTTACCCCGTTGTAGTAGGTTGCGCCTTGTAGGCGCGGCATGTCAGTG
>NZ_JAVRBF010000987.1:0-263 GCF_032436805.1 Streptomyces sp. P17
TGAACGTCTCCGTGGGGCACTCGTCCCAGTGGTCACATTCCTCCGTGGCGCAATTGCTAGCGAGCACCTCAAGCGCCTCCGGGGCGTGCAGATCCAGCACCGCTTCGACGGCGGCGATGCCGACCAGTGCCCCGGTGTTCTCGTCAGTCTCGGCGTAGCCGAGGGTCTGGCTCACGGCGCGGCGGGCTTCATTGGCGTGGTCGATGCGGGTCTGGTCGGTGCGGCTCATGACTCGTCCTCCTGCCGATAGGGATTCTTCGGCA
>NZ_JAVRBF010000217.1:0-771 GCF_032436805.1 Streptomyces sp. P17
TCTCCACTTTTGTAACGAGTGCATCCCCCTGGCCCAAAGTTCTCTGAAAAACGAACACTTTCAATATCTGCCACTTTTAAAAGATAAGACCAAACATAGGTATCATAAATAGGATTAACTATTCTCTTAATCCCACCATTAGAATTTGAATAAGAATGATGAAAGATAAAATCAGAGAAACTAACTTTAACTTTAGGGTGAAGATCTCTATTTAAACTAATGTATTGAGCACTTTCTAAAGGCCAGAAAATAGATGCATCATGGAATAATATATATTTTATTTTTTTTGATACAGCCTCTTCAATACATTTATTTCTAGCAAGCGACACTCCCATCACTTCTGTTTCATAAAGAAAAAATTTATCGGGCAAGCCAGCATGACAAATAATTTCATTTTTATCGCCTTGCAATACAACAAAAAAAATGACCTTATTGCCCCACGCCTGGGAAATATTCTGACACGATATAAGTAAATTGTCTTTATATTGAAGCCAATCCTTTTTTGTTAAACAGATACCAACTAGCAAATCAACTCCCACATTGATCTGGTTCATTTTTCATCCTTTCTTAACCAATTTTTTATACTATGGTATGGCAAAGCCATTATTCCTCTACGACTAAGCATTAACTTTTGAGTAAACGATAAATCAGATCGCCATACTGCATAAAGTCTTTCTTGCCACATACGAGCTTTGTTAGATGCTTGTGAACTGACACCGGTTGTATCAAAATTAGCAATACAAAGGTCAAGTGCTTTGGGTTTAAGGCGCG
>NZ_JAVRBF010000988.1:0-263 GCF_032436805.1 Streptomyces sp. P17
GGCGGCGGTTACTCGGACGTTTACATCACCATGGTGCGCAGCGGTCAGGACGGGCCGAAGGGCATTTCCACGCTGGTGGTCGAGGATGGCACGCCCGGCCTGTCCTTTGGCGCGAATGAGCACAAGATGGGCTGGAAGGCGCAACCCACCGCGCAGGTTCAGTTCGACGATTGCGAGGTCGCGGCCGAGAACCTTCTGGGCGAAGAGGGCAAGGGCTTTACCTATGCCATGGCCGGGCTTGACGGCGGCCGGCTTAACATCAG
>NZ_JAVRBF010000989.1:0-263 GCF_032436805.1 Streptomyces sp. P17
GTGCGCCTGATACGGGCTTCCAGATCACCTCACCAGATAAGATAGGCCGTGCATTGTGGGCCAGTTTTAATACCGTGACCGATAGTGAAAGCTTCAACAATATGGATAAGTCACAGATTAATGCCGATGGCTTTGCAGCCAAAATGCGCATTGGTGATGGAAATACCTTTATTCGCTGTATCGCTCATCACAATATTGATGATGGCTGGGACCTGTTTAATAAAGTGGAGGATGGAGCTAATGGAGTCGTGACCATTCTGGAT
>NZ_JAVRBF010000990.1:0-263 GCF_032436805.1 Streptomyces sp. P17
GCTGGGCATCAGCTTTGGCGGCCTGCGCGCGGTCAATGACGTGAGCTTCAGCCTGAAACCCGGCGAAATCGTGTCCGTGATCGGGCCCAACGGCGCCGGCAAGACCACACTGTTCAACATGATCTCGGGGGTTTACCTTCCCGACAGCGGGCGGGTCACGCTGAACGGCGAGGATGTGACCGGCACAAGCCCTGACCTTCTGGCGGCGCGCGGCATGTCGCGCACCTTCCAGAACCTCCAGATCTTTCAGTCGATGACCGTGC
>NZ_JAVRBF010000991.1:0-263 GCF_032436805.1 Streptomyces sp. P17
TCTCGACGAGCTCGAGCGCGCCGGAAGCGAGGAGCGCGTTGACGACGCCCGTCGTGCAGCCCGCCGCCTCGGCCAGCGCGCCCTTGCCGAGCAGCGGCGCCGCAGCGGCGGCCGCCAGCACCTTTTCGCGCGCCGGCGTCATCTTGTCCGGCGTCGCCCCGGTGACCTGCAGGCCAAAGCGCGGTGCAGCCGGCCCACCGGCGAAAGGGGCGCGAAGGCACATGCGCAGCACCATGCCGCGCGGGCTCAGCGTCCAGCTCGCG
>NZ_JAVRBF010000992.1:0-263 GCF_032436805.1 Streptomyces sp. P17
TCTGATCTGCGGCCGCATGTTGCAGGCCGGGCCTGCTCAGTCGGGAATCAGCACCAGCCCATCGGGGAACACGATCGCCGCGTCACTGGCGCTCACGTCGAAGAAGCCCACGCCGTGTTTCTCGGCAAGGTCCTGCATCAGGCCATGTGCCTGCTCGGCGACGCTGGAAGCGAACGCGCCATAGATCACGTGCTGGCCGATGCTGTAATCGGTGGCATGCGGATCGTCATCAGTGGCATAGGTCAGCGGTGGGAACACCGTGG
>NZ_JAVRBF010000993.1:0-263 GCF_032436805.1 Streptomyces sp. P17
TTTCGCTATCTGCGATCGGGGTGGAGCTTTGCCGATCTGGAGGATGGCGGCTGTCGCGTGGACTTTTTCGTCGATTTCGAGTTTCGCAATGCGCTTTTGCAAAAGGTTATCGGCGTCGTCTTTGGCGAAGCGATGAGCCGCATTGTCCGCGCCTTTGAAGATCGCGCCCGGGCGCTTTACGGGCCGCGCTGATGGCTCTTGCGTGGGCCGGTCTGCGCGGGTAAGAGCAAGGCGCGCCGGTTGCATCCCGGCCGATGAAAAGG
>NZ_JAVRBF010000994.1:0-263 GCF_032436805.1 Streptomyces sp. P17
TGATGGTGTAGGTTTTATAGCTAAGATGCGTAAAGAGGGCATCGTTCTTCCTTTTACCGCCAATAACGACTAATTACAGTTTCACCCAAACAGCCGCGCAGACTCCAAACCCTTGCGGCGTCTGGCCTGCCACGTTCTGCCGGCATTTCTGCGCGATCCATTCCAAACGCCCCGCGATCCACGTAATTTATATTTATTCTTTATTTTTCAATAAATTGATAATTTTACCCATAACACTGCGCGATCCGAAAACTGAAAAAACC
>NZ_JAVRBF010000995.1:0-263 GCF_032436805.1 Streptomyces sp. P17
GCCATAGCCTGCTTTTCACTAGTTGTTTCAGCATGAAAATCAACAAAAATATGATTAGTTCTAGCACTACATTGTTCTAACAAGTCCTCAATCACTTGAAAAGGATCATCTAAGGTATTCATAAAGACACGGCCTTGTAGATTAATAACAGCCACTTCAATAGCATTAACTTTTACATAGACAAGTCCAACTCCCGGAACTGATTGAGGGAAGTTTGCTGGACGAATGAGTTTCTTAGCCCCATCAATAAAGTCAAAAATCTC
>NZ_JAVRBF010000077.1:0-32259 GCF_032436805.1 Streptomyces sp. P17
GCCTTCGTCCGGCACGCCGAGGGCACGCACCGAACACCGCGGGCACCGCACAGGACTTTCAAAACACCCCCTAGGCTTCCCGCTCTCGCCGGACGGCACGGACGCGCAGGACCTGCGGAACAGTTCGGCGGGCGCCTGGCACTTCAAGGCCAAGGCCGTGGCCGACGACGGCGACTACCACCACCTGTCGCCGGGCGCACCGCTCAGCGTCGAGCGGCACGCCAAGCTGGAGAACACCCAGGCCACGCCCGAGCCGGTCGCCAATGGCGACAAGCTCACCGTCACGGGCTGGCTCCGGCGGGCCAACTGGGACACCAACGTCTGGGACGACTACGCGGGCAAGCTCGTGGCCCTCCAGTTCCGCAAGTCCGGCACCGACACCTTCAAGACCGTCAAGACGGTCACCACCGACAGCGCCGGCGAGCTGCGCACCACGGTCACCGCGAACACCACCGGCACCTGGCGCCGGCGATTCACCGGCAACACCATCGCCACGGGTGCGACTGCGCAGGGCGACCGGGTCGTGGTGAGCTAGCCGCCGGAGGCGTCCCCAGCACAGGTGAACCGGGAGTCCGCCCTGTCCGCGAGCGCACCGTGCGGATAGGGCCTGCGGCCGCGGGCATGCGGCCATGAGCCCGACCAGGGCATCGGGCCGCCCGGCCCCGGCTACGGCTGGTCAGCGGCGAGGGGGGCTCTTCGCGGTCTTCCGGGCTGGGGACTTCTGCGCAGACGTGCCCGGCAGCGCATGGGCCTCCGGTTCGCCGCACGCGGCTCGGGCGCGGCTCACGGACTCTCGCAGCGCTGCCATGCGTCATGCCCGTTGACCAGACAGGCGAGCATCGGCGCCGTGCCTTCTACGCGTACCGTCCGGCACGCATGCGGTGGCTCAGTCGGCCCACCGGCTGGTCGCTCAGCGCCGCTTGCCGGTCCCGGGGGAGGTGACGCCATGGCTGGCGCGGAGCATGGCCGCGTACAGGGCGGCGTCCTCCGGCGGGTCCGGTAGCGGGCCGCGAGCAGGGGCCTGGAAGGACTGGATCACCCACGCCACGAAGCGGCGCCAGGCGTCCGGGGCGGCGTCGCCGGTGGCGCTGAGGACGCCGGCGTTGGCCATCAGCAGCAGGACGAGATCGCGGCTGGTGAAGTCCTCGCGCAGCTGTCCGCTGTCCTTGGCGCGGCCGATGAGTTCGAGGAAGCCGTTGTACGCCCGGGCGCGGAGTGCTTCCAGGGCCTCGGCGCCGGGGAAGCTCATGGTCAGGATGTCGGCGAAGCCGCGGTCGGCGGCTTGCATCGCGCAGACCGCCTGGATGTAGCCGGTGAAGCCGCTCCACGGGTCCGGGTCGGTCAGGGCCTCGTCGGTGGCCCGCGCGTAGGCCTCCATACGGTCCGCGAAGACCGCGGCGACCAGCTCCTCCTTACTGGGGAAGTGGCGGAAGAGGGTGGCGATCCCCACTCCCGCTTCCCGTGCGACCGAGGCCATCGACGCATTCAACCCGTCACGCGCGAATACGGCCCGTGCGGCGGCGATGATCCGAGCCCGGTTGCGCTCCGCGTCGCTGCGCAGCGGCGGGGCAGCGGAGTCGGCCGTACTGCCGGTGCCGTCGGCATGCGGGTTTTGGGGGTTCATGCCAACCAGACTAGCAAACCGGAAAGCCTTATCCGATTCCCGTGCTATGCTCGACGAGTGAACCGGATAGGGCTTTCCGGATCAGAAACCGGATAGCCCTATCCATCTCTACTCCCGCGGAAGGCTCCCTCATGCCCACCATCGCCATCGTCGGCGCAGGCCCTCAGCTGGGCCTCGCCATCGCGCGCACGTTCGGCACCCATGGCTACGACGTCGCAGTGATCGCCCGTAACCCCGCCAAGCTCGAAGACCTGGCCGGCAAACTGGCCGCCGACGGCATCACCGCCGCCCCCTTCCCCGCTGACGTTCTTGACCGCGAAGCGCTCACCCGAGCGCTGCAGGACGCCGCCGCGCATTTCGGAGGCATCGACGTCTTGGAGTACTCCCCGGTCGGGGGGTTCGACTCGACCGTCCTGACCACCCCGAGCGCGACCGAACCCTCGCATGTGCAGCACGAGATGGAGTTCCAGCTCTACGGGGCGATTGCCGCCACACAGGCGGTGCTGCCCGCGATGCGCGAGGTCGGCGCCGGCACCCTGTTGTTCACCACCGGCGCCGGATCCATCGACCCCGTGCCGCAGGTCGGCAACGTCAACGCCGCTGCGGCGGCGCTGCGCAACTGGGCCGTCAACCTGCACAAGGAGCTGGCCGGTACCGGCATCCAGGCAGCCCACGTCGGTATCGACGTGTCGATCGGCATGTCGGTCGTCCCCGGCTTCCCCACAGCCAAGCCCGAGCAGATCGCCCCGGTCTACTGGGAGCTGCACACCACCCACCGCGACGAGGCCGAACGCGTCTTCAGCCTCTGACAACGCGCCGACGCCCAGCCACTTCACCTCGAAACCCTGATCGTGCCGTGGCGTGCTCCGCCGCGGCACGCTTCGTCGTAGGGCTGGGCACCCTTCGCCGGCAAGCGTCGTACCCCTACAACGCGCGGCCGGGGAGGCCATGATTGGCGATTGGCCGAAGGCGAGTCGCTGTCACGCCGCCTGGGGGCAGCCAACTGCGGCTGGATGCAGAGCAGTTGTCTTGGTCCGGTCGCGCGTGTGGGGACCTTCTTGGGCCGGATGCCCGGGTCTTCACGGTGATGAGTGCAAGTACTGTCGCGACCATGCTTGGACACGACGCCTCCAGCGCCACCCGCGAGGCCTACGACGCTGTTGCCCCCACCTACGCTCAGCTGTTCCGCGGCGAGCTGCGGGACAGGCCCCTGGACCGTGCGATGTTGGGTGCCTTCGCCGAGGTCGTCCGTGCGAGTGGCGGCGGGCGGGTCGCGGACCTGGGATGCGGGCCGGGCCATGTCACCGCTTACCTGGATGGGCTGGGGCTGGCGGCGTACGGCGTCGATGCCTCGTCTGCGATGATCGAGCTGGCTCGGGAGGCCTACCCGGACCTGCGGTTCGACGTGGGCTCGATGGCCGCGTTGGACATCGCTGACGGCGTGCTGTGCGGCGTACTCTCGCGGTGGTCCATCATCCATACGCCACCGCAGGAACTCCCCGTCATCCTTGGGGAGTTCCATCGCGTGCTCGCACCCGGCGGCCACCTCCTGCTCGGCTTTTCCGCCAGCGATGGGCCGTCTCACCCGACACAGGTCTTCGACCACACCGTCGCGCCGGCCTACCGGTGGTCACCGGATCATCTCGCCGCGATGCTGCGTACGACCGGATTGGCCGAGGTGGCCCGGATGGTTCGCGAACCTGAGCCCACCGACCGGCGGCAGTTCCAGGAGGTTCAACTGCTCGCCCGCAAAGGCCCGGCAGAGGCGGTCTGAAAGGGGGATGCCGGCAGGCTGCGGGCGTCGACCCGTGACCCTGGCTCACCGCCGTCCGAGTTCCGCCTCGGCCTGATGAGGGGGACGAGGAACCCCTTCCGCTCCGTGGCCGCTGCGCCGCCGCGAGGCCTGACCGGCTCGGCCCCAGAGCACGGCCGCCGCTCATGAACGAGCCCGGCGCGGCCGTCCGGCGGCCTGCCGCAGGTCGGCGACGATCGGCGCAGAGGGGGAGTGGCGGGCACTGCCGACCTCCTCGGTTTCCCGGGCATGGCGCACACCACCCGAGCGCTTCGGTACAGCGGCGTCTGGGGGGCAGGTGGTTCAGCTCGGCGGTGGTGATGTGGTGCCACTCCAGTTGGTCTTTCGACTCGGTTGCGAAGCGGGACAGACCCCAGGTTCACCGGCCGAGCTCTATCACCAATTATGGCTGGCCCAGGTGTCCCCACAGAATTCTCTCGGGCAAAGGGCGCCAGGGTGGTGGGGTGTCGGTACATACGCCGGACATCCGCACTTCAAGCACGAAGTTACACCGTCATCGTTGTGGCCATCATCGATGCCCACTGCCTTCAGCCTCGCACGGGCCTTCTGTTGGGCCATCCGGAGTTGCTCCTCGGCCTCGTCGAGGGCGGCAGCGTTCTCCTCGTACGCGTCCTTTTGGGCGTCTGTTGGATCATTCCCAATTGCCATTACTCTGTTCTTTGCCCAGGTGCCGATTCGATATCCATCCTCGGCTAATGGGCACGTTGAATTGAGAGGTGCCCCCAGTTCTTCACTCTGAAGGGCTCCCGGAATCAGAGATGGCAGAGCGGTCCCGCGCCGTGTGCGAAGGGGTGCGGGACCGTCGAACTCTGCGGTCCTCGTGTCCGGCGCACTGCGCGGTACCACCCAGTGCCCCCTGCGCTCGACCGGACCGCTGTGGACCTGTTCGATCCGGACCAGGTCCTTGACCTCCGCACCGGATGCCGGCGGCAGGTCGGCGGTGAGCGCGGTCAGTTCGCTCAACGTTCGTGCCGTCAGGGCAGCTTCCAGGCGCCCCTCCTGCTGTCGTAACTCGTAGGCAGAACCAGTGGTTTCCTGGTAGGTGTGGGTGCCGGCCGGTTGTCCGAGGAGCGCCGATTCGTGAGTTCGTCCCTGTTTCTGGCAAAGGTGACGCCGGAGAACGTCGATGCGGTGTGCCGCGTGCGGGTGCGGTCCGATCAGGAGCGGTTCGTCGATCCGGTCGTGACGTCGCTTGCTGAGGCGTATGCGTATGGGGAGGTTGCCTGGCCGCGGGTGATCTGTGACGGCGGGCAGGTGGTCGGGTTCGTGATGGCCGGCTTCGACCCGGCGCACGAGGTGGAGCCGTACCGGTGCTATCTGTGGCGGCTCAACATTGCCGCGGAGCGGCAGCAGCAGGGATACGGGAGTTTCGCGGTGGCGGCGGTGTGTGCCGAGGCCCGGCGTCGTGGCCAGCGCCGGCTGTGGGTGTCCTGGCAGCCGGGCGACGGCGGGCCGGAACCGTTCTATGCGCGGCTCGGTTTCCGGGTCACCGGTGAGGTCGTTGAGGGCGAGATCGTCGCCGAGCGGGAGCTGTAGCCCCGCTGCCGGGGACATCGGGGCCGGCGGCGTCCAGGGCGGTCACCCGCCCAGGGACGTCGGGAGCGGGCCGGCGGCCTGAGTTCCGGGGTGGGCCCGGCTGGGCGCGACAGACCTCCTCGCGGGACTTTCAATGGAGGAGTGAGCTGGTTCGCAGGGGTTGCCGCGGCCGGGCTGTCGGCGCAGCTGGGCGTCACCGCGCCGGGGCCTTCCCCGCCCCGCCCCAACCGCCGCCGCAACTCGACGACGCGGATGTTCAGCGGGCCGTCGACCGGCTGGACGGAGTGGTGGAGTCGGCCATGAAGCGCACCGGTGCGCCGGGCGTGGCCGTGGCCGTAGTCCACGACGGCAAGGTGCTGTACCTGAAGGGGTACGGCGTTCGGAAGGCGGGGGAGAAGGGCGCCGTCGACGCCGACACCGTCTTCCAGCTCGCCTCGCTCTCGAAGCCGATCGCCTCGACCGTCGTCTCCGGAGCCGTGGGCGTCGAAGGCTGGGCCAAGCCCGTCGCCCCCGAACGTGCCCGACTTCCGCCTCAAGGACCCGTGGGTCACCTCCCATGTGACGGTCGCCGACCTCTTCTCGCACCGCAGCGGCCTGCCCGATCACGCCGGGGACCTCCTCGAAGACCTCGGCTACGACCGCCCGTACATCTTGTCCCACCTGCGCTACGAGCCTCTCGCGCCGTTCCGTGCCAGCTACGCCTACACCAACTTCGGTCTGACGGCCGCCGCCCAGGCCGTTGCCGACGCCAAGGGCATGCCCTGGGAGAAGCTCGCCGCTGACACCCTCTACAAGCCCGCCGGCATGGACTCCACCAGCTCACGTTTCGAGGACTACGCGCAGGCCGCCAACCGACCTATGCGGTCACAACACTAGTTGAGGTAGTCGGCGACCAAGGCGGCGAATTCGTCCGGGGTGGCCAGGCGGATACCGAGATCATCGGCCTTGGCCCGCTTGGACCCCGCCCCGTCTCCGGCGACGACAAGGGTGGTCCTCTTGGAGACGCTGGAGGAGGAGCGGCCGCCGGCTTGTTCGATGAGCTCGTTCATCTGGTTGCGGCTGAGCTTCTCCAGGGGGCCGGTCATCGCACCGGTGACGACCACGGTCATCCCGGCCAGCGGTCCGCCCGCACGCTCGGTGTTCTCGTCGTGGTCACTCGCGCCGCCGTCGTACGGGGTGGGTGGGGTGGCACCGGGTTCGGTCATGTTCACCCCGGCGGCTGCGAGTTTGTCGATGAGCGGGGCGAGTTCGGCGAGTTCGGCGACGATCGAGGGGGCCTTCTCGGTGCCGATTCCCTCGACCTGCTGCATCGCCTCGGCGTCTGCGGCGCGGATGTTGTCCATGGTGGCGAAGTACCGGGCAATACGGCGGGACATGGAGCGGCCGGTGCCGCGGACCCCGAGCGCGCACAGCACCCGCGACAGCGGCTGGTTCTTGGCTGCGGCGATGGCGGTGAGGAGGTTGTCGGTGCTGGTTGCGCCCATCCGCTCCAGACCCAGGAGCTGCTCGCGGGTGAGGGTGAACAGGTCGGCGAGATCGGCGACGAGGCCGGCGTCGACGAGCTGGACGACGCGGATGTGGCCGAGTCCTTCGATGTCGAGCTGGTCGCGGCCGGCCGCGTCGCGCGGCGCGATAAGCCACCACCGAGGCGACCAGCGTGCCCGTGCAAGCGACCACGCCGTTATCAGGCGCGGTGCACGACCAGGCTCTCCACCCCGAACGACAACGCGTCCACGGTGTCGTCGGGCCGCGGGTGATAACGGCCCGCGCAGACAGACAGGTTGACAATCAGGGAGGCGTGCCAGCCCGACCCGACGCCGCGTCCGTCGGCGAAGACCTCTCTGCCGTTCAGCAGCCAGATCACACTCCTTGCGCCGAACGTCACGCTCAGACTGATCATGCCTCCGGGGTAGACCGCGCTGTCGCGGATGTAACTCCCGCTCCGGCGTACGTGGTTGGTGAGCTCCAACAGGTCCGGATTGTCAGGGTGGTACTCGAAGACATCGACCTCGTTGCCGCCGTCCCGCCAGGTCCAGATCGCCGGCCAGGCACCCAGCCCGACCGGCAACCGCACTCTGGTTTCCAGCCGGTCGCCGGTTCGGACCATGAAAGCCTCGGCACTCTCCTCGGTCGTGAGCAAGCCGGCATCCCACAGCCCGTCGGGTCGGCGGGTGGCGCGGAAGGTGCCGTTACGGAAGTAGGCGGGATCCTGGGTGAGATGGTCGAGTTTGTCGTCGCCCGGGTTGGTGGGGCCCCCGTCCGGATAGGCCCAGGAACGCCCGGCGACCCACTGGCGATCCGAAGCGAAATCTGCGACGAAGACGACATCACTCACGCCCGAGCTCCCTCTTGTCGTTTCCACCACCTTGTCGCCCTTCCCGGAGGTCCTGTTGTCACGCCATCGCGTACGCACCCACGTCCACGTCCGGGCCATAGTCGTGGCCGCTCTGCTGGCGCCGCTCGCCGCTTGTTCGTCGAGCGGCTCCCCAAGCGCCGCCCCGGACACCAAGGAGGGTGCCGACGACCGCCCGGTCACGGTCACCGTCACGCCCACGGGAGAACAGGTCCCGGCGGGCGAGCCCGTGCGGGTCACGGCCGCAGGCGGGACGCTCACTTCGGTGACCGTCACCGACGGCGAGGGCCACCGGCTCGCCGGCAAGGTCGCCGCGGACGGCCGGTCGTGGGTCTCCGACCGCAAGGCCGTGCCCGGCGCGTCGTACGCGGTGACGGCGCAGGCCCTGACCGCCGGCGGAACCGCCAAGACCACCAAGGCCACCTTCACCACGGCTCCGGCCGACAAGGTCAACAAGGTCAACAAGGTCGACTGGTCACCGGGCGCCGACACCACCGTCGCGTCGCTCAGCTGATCTCCCTGGTCTTCGACCATCCGGTCAAGAACAAGGCCGAGGTCGAGAAGCAGCTCAGGATCACCACCTCCAACGGCACCGAGGGCTCCTGCGGCTGGATACGCGCCTGGTCGGGCCGCGACCGGGTGGACTGGCGGCCCAGGAAGGACTGGAAGCCCGGAACCAAGGTCACGCTGAACGCCGAGCTGAACGGCACCGACTCGGGCGCGGGGGGGGGCGGCTGGTTCGTACGCGACTACACGACCACCTTCACCATCGGCGCCCAGCAGATCGTCAAGGTCGATCTCGACAGCCATCAACTCACCCTCGTACGCGACGGCGAGACGGTCCGGCGCATACCGGTCTCCGGCGGCACGCCCGGCGGTGACAAGCGCTCCTGGCGCGGAACCGCCGTGCTCATGGCCAAGGAGGGCACGATCAACATGAACTCCGAGACGGTGGGCCTGGGGAACGCCTACGACAAGATGGTCGACTACTCGATGCGGCTGACCTGGTGGGGCATGTACGCGCACGCCGCCCCGTGGAACGCCCGGTGGTTCGGCAACTCCAACCAGAGCTCCGGCTGCATAGGCATGAGCGACGCGAACGCGGCCTGGTTCTACCGGCAGGTCCGGCCGGACGACCCGTTCGAGATCACCGGCAAGGACACCAAGGGCGTGGTCGAGGCCGGGAACGGCTTCGGCGCGTGGAATCTCTCGTGGAGCCAGTGGCAGCAGAAGAGCGCGGTGCGTGGATAGCCACGTGAGTTGTCCGGGATCTCTCCCGGAATTGTCCGTGATCTGCAACGGACGAATCCTCCGGCCGCCGTTTGTCGTCCTGCCAGGTGATCGCGAGGCGGCTCGGGATCGGTGGGGAACTACGGGAAAGCGGGGCGGACATGGCGCGGCACGGTGCTGGGCGGGGCTGGTACGGCAAGCTGGTCGGGGCGGCGCTCGGGGTGACTGTACTCGCCGCCGGGGCCTCGGTGTGGGCCACTCAGGCCGGTGCCGCGGGCGGTTCGTCGCCGAAGCCGCGCGCGTCGGCCACGCCGGGCGGTGACGTCAAGCCCGTCGCGAAGACCATCGCGCACGCCTCGGACGCGGGCCCGAGCGGCGTCAACATCAGCATCGACGACGGACCCGATCCCGTATGGACCCCTCAAGTCCTGGACGTGTTGCGGGAGTACGGGGTGAAGGCCACGTTCTGTGTGGTCGGCACGCAGGCGCAGGCCCACCCGGATCTCGTGAAGGAGGTGGTTGCCGCCGGGCACCGGCTGTGCAACCACTCCGTGTCGCACGACACCACGATGGACCGGCAGCCCAAGGCGTACCAGTCGGAGCAGATACTGGACGCCGAGCGCATGATCACCGAGGCGTCCGGGGGTCTACGGCCGCTGTACTACCGGGCGCCGGGCGGGGCCTTCACCCCCTACAGCCGCACCCTCGCCGCCTCCCGGGGCATGCGCCCGCTGGGTTGGAACGTGGACACCAAGGACTTCGAGCAGCCGGGCGCGGACGCCATCGTCGCCACCGTCGAGCGGGAGCTGCCCAACGGGCCGACGCTCCTCCTCCACGACGCGGGAGGCGACCGCTCCCAGACGGTCGAGGCCCTGCGCCGGATCCTGCCCCGGCTCAAGGACCAGGGCTACTCCTTCGGCTTCCCGGTGCGCTGAGCTCGGGCCGAGCTGTTTCAGGACGGCAGTGGTCTCCGCTCGATGGCCACCATGGCGGCGTCATCCCCGAGATGGCCGCCGACGTGGCGCAACAGGTCCTTGCTCAGGTGGGTCAGGAGCGCGTCGGGGCCCTTGTTGGGTCTGTCGGTCACCCGTTCCGTGAGGGGGTAGAACATGCCGTCCCGGTCGCGGGCCTCGATCACACCGTCTGTGTAGAGAAGGACGATGTCGTACGGCTCGAAGGCGAAGACTTCCGTGGCCAGGTCGGCTGCGGCGAACTCGGTGAGACCGAGGGGCGGTGCCGGCTGCCGGGCTTCGAGCAGGCTCACTTGGCCGTGGCGCAGCAGCAGAGGAGGCGGGTGGCCGCAGTTGATCATGTGAAGGACCTGCTCGTCGTCCGGGATGTCGAGCATGGCGGCGGTGATGAAGGCCTCGCCGCGATCCTCGGCGGCGGCTTCCAGAGCCGCCGGATCGTCCAGGTCCGAGGAGACGGTGCCCTCCAGGAAGGTGACCAGTGCGGTCAGGTCGGCGCGCCGGTGGGCTGCCCCTCGGAAGGCGCCCAGGAGGAGAGCGGCATCTCCGACCGCCTCCAGGCCCTTGCCGCGGACGTCGCCGATGACGAACCGGGTTCCTTTTTCCGTGCGGGCAGCGGCGTACAGGTCGCCGCCGATCTGGGCTTCGGATTCGGCGGCCAGATAGACGGAGGCGATGCGCAAGGGGCCGACCCGGTGGGGGAGAGGCTTGAGCACCACCTCTTGGGCTGCTGTCGCCACGGACCGTAGCTGGATCAGCTCCCTTTCATGGCGCTCGCGCCTGGCGGCAAGCGAGGTCACGAGCACGGACATCAGAATCAGAGTGATCAGCTGGAAGCTGTGGTTCAGATCAGTGAGGCTGGTGCGCACCACCGCCACGACGGCCTGGGCCAGGACGGCGAGCGCGCCGATACACGCGGTCGCCCGGGGGCCGGCGAAGGAGGCGGTGACAGCCGGTGCGGCGACCAGGAACGGTCCGAGGTGGACGCTGGGCGGGGCCAAGATGTCGATCACAGTGACCAGCACGATCAGCACGACCGGTACCACCAGCAGCGCGTGACGTGGCCCCCGTGACAGACGTTGATCTTTGTGGCCTCTCGGAACCATATGTTCTGGATACACCTCAATGAGCCCCGGCGCTCGCGACGGCTGAAGCGGTCCAAGGGGCTGGGAGTGCCCCGGCCGCCTCGACCTTGCCCGGCCGTGGCCGCAGAGGTGCAGGAGCCCGTCTCGTTGCCGAACCTGCTGCGGTCGGCGGCTGGTCGATCGGCGCGTGAGGCGCCGGCGGGTGCCGATATTCAACCGTCTGGTCGACAATGCGATGGGCTCGGCCATAGGTTTATTCAACCGATTGGTTGAAGATGTGAGGTGCGAGATGGCCGGCGACCCGCTGTCCCGGGTGTTCTCCGCTCTGGCCGACCCGACCCGGCGCGACATCGTGGCCAGGCTGGCCGCCGGGGATGCCACGGTCAATGAACTGGCCGAGCCGTACGATGTGACCGTGCAGGCCGTGTCCAAGCACATCAGGGTCCTGGAAGACGCCGGTCTGGTCAGTCGCGGCAGGGATGCCCAACGGCGGCCCTGCCGCCTTGAGGCAGACGTCTTCGACCTGATGACGAAGTGGATCGAACGTTACCGGCGCGAGGCGGAGGACCGTTTCCGCCGGCTCGACGCTGTTCTGGAGCAGATGGAGGAGCAGCCGGAGACGGGCACCTCGGCGAAGGAGGCGGCATCATGAGCACCGCGAAGGCCAGTCGTCGGCACGAGACGCAGATCGTGGCCGACCCGGCGCTGCCCACCATCCTCATCATCCGGGAGTTCGATGCTCCGCCGGAGCGCGTGTTCCGGGCGTACACCGATTCCGACCTGGTCGTCCAGTGGCTCGGCCCGCGTCGGCTCACCATGCGGATCGAGGAGTGGGACGCGCGCAGCGGTGGGTCGTACCGCTATGTGCATCGCGAGGACGACGGGACGGAGTACGGCTTCCGCGGCGTATTCCACGAGGTACGCCTCAACGAGCGCATCGTGCAGACGTTCGCATTCGACGGCTTCCCACCGGACAGATCAACCTCTATGGGGCTTCCATCGGTGGATCCGTCAGGATGGAGGACTGCCAGTTGGCCGGCCCCGGCGCCGGCCCGGGTGCGTACGCGCTGCTCATGTGCGCTGCGGAGGTGGGCGGTGACATCTGGTCCGGGCAGGGCCTTGTCGTACATGGCCCCGCCACTCTCAACGACACCACGGTGCGAGGCAGTGTGTTCCTCAAAGGAGCCCGCTTCGACGTCTCCTCCACCATGCCGAGCACCGAACCTGCGCTGAGCGCCTCACGACTGCGCGTGGGCGGCGACCTCAACTGCCGGAATGGATTCGTCGCTCACGGCCTGATCGACTTGCGTGACTCGCGGTTTGGCGGCTCCGCTCTGTTCGAAGGCGCCGAACTCACCGCCCTCCACGGCCAACCCGCTCTGAACGGCAACGGAGTTGAGACCGGCGGTGCGCTCCATATGTGCGGCGGTTTCACCGCCCACGGCAGGGTCTCCCTGATCAACGTCATGGTCCGCAGCCGTGTCTGCCTCGATGACGCTGCCCTCGACGCTCCCGCCGGCGAGTCCGCCCTGAGCTTTCTCGGATCAACCACGGCCACCGTGGCGCTTCGCCTGCGCAAGGCGCCGGCGGGCGTGATCGATCTGCGCCACAGTGAAATCGGGTTGCTGGAGGACGACCCTGAGGCCTGGCCCACCGGAATGGTCCTCGACGGCGCCGTCTACGACAGTCCGCACCCCGCGCTCCCGGCTCGGGAACGCTTGCCTCGCTGGGGAAGTGAGCCATGCACGTGATGGTGTCCGGGATCCGGACGTCGCCTGCGATGCGCCTGGCTTCGGCAGCCGTGACCCACTGCGCGGGGTAGCCGAGGCACTGCAGCCGTTCCACGTTGCCGGCGAGCCATTGCTCGCTTTCGGAGTCCGCTCACTGCATCGCTCCGCTGGGGAAGTAGGACGGCGCGCCGGGCAGTGTTCGGCGCGCCTGGCGTGCTCCTCCATCCCCGCGAGGTTGAGCCTGTGGTAGTCCGGGTCCAGCTTCCTGCTGGAGTTGGTCCAGGCGAAGGTGGTTGCGCTGGTACCGGTGCCGGCTCCCCACTGATCCACCAGGAGAACTTCCTCGCGGACCACGGCAAGCTGCCTCGCGACGCTGCCCCCAGCACACCGGCACCGATAATGAGGACCTTCATCGTCTGCGCATCCTTTCAGCGAGGGCACGCTGCTCACATCGCGGGGACGGGAGCCCCGTCTCGGCTGAACCGCCGTTGCCGTAGCGGCCAGCATGGAGTCGAACGCAGCAGCTGGACAAGCACGCCTTGGCGGAGAGGTTGCATCAGATCGCCGACTGTCCGTGGGCTGCACCAGGTGAGCCGTGTCTCACTGTGGCAGCGACTCTTGGGTATGCAACGAGTTGCATAGGAAGATCGTGCGTATGGCGCTCGAGCACGCGATCCTCGTTTCCCTGCTGGAGAAGCCGGGCTCCGGCTATGAGCTGGCCCGGCGGTTCGAGCGGTCCATCGGGTACTTCTGGACCGCTACCCACCAGCAGATCTACCGCGTGCTCAAGCGCATGGAGAGCGACGGCTGGGTCGATGTCCGGGACGTTGCGCAGTACGGGCGTCCGGACAAGAAGGAGTACTCCGTCGCCGGGCCCGGACGGGCCGCGCTCTCCGCGTGGCTCAACGAACCGACCGAACCCGAGAGCGTACGCCACGACCTGGCGGTGAAAGTCCGGGGCGCCGCCTTCGACGATCCGGCCGCCCTGATCAGTGAGGTCGAGCGGCACCGGCAGGCGCACACGGACCGCCTCGCCCACTATCTCGCGGGCGAGGCCCGCGACTTCGGGGAGCCCCCGGCGGACGGTCCGCTCGACGCCGAACGGGAGCTCCAGCACGTCGTGCTGCGCGGCGGCATCGCGTACGAGCGGATGATGATCGCCTGGCTCGACGACGTCCTCGCCACACTCGCCCGCTTCGACACCGGTCGCTGACCGGCCGAGCAGGCACCCTCCGGGACCGTACCCGGAACACCCTCACCCCTCCCAGCCGAAAGGCGGCACCCATGGCCGACCCCCTCCTCTTCAACCCGCGCACCTACGACCCCGCGCACTTCGACCCGGAGACCCGCAGGTTGCTGCGCGCCACCGTCGACTGGTTCGAGGAGCGGGGCAAGCGGCGGCTGATCGAGGACTACCGGACCCGCGCCTGGCTCGGCGACTTCCTCGCCTTCGCCGCCAAGGAGGGGCTCTTCGCGACCTTCCTCACCCCCGCCTCCGGCGCAGCAGAGGGCGAGGGCGACAAGCGCTGGGACACCGCCCGCATCGCCGCCCTCAACGAGATCCTCGGCTTCTACGGCCTCGACTACTGGTACGCCTGGCAGGTCACCATCCTCGGCCTCGGCCCCGTCTGGCAGAGCGACAACCCCGCCGCCCGCGCCCGCGCCGCGGAACTGCTCGCCCAGGGTGAGGTGTTCGCGTTCGGCCTGTCCGAGAAGGCCCACGGCGCCGACATCTACTCCACCGACATGCTGCTCACGCCCGACGGCGAGGGCGGTTTCCGGGCCACCGGTTCCAAGTACTACATCGGCAACGGCAACGCCGCCGGCCTCGTCTCCGTCTTCGGCCGCCGCACCGATGTCGAGGGCCCCGGCGGCTACGTCTTCTTCGCCGCCGACAGCCGCCACCCGGCGTACCACCTGGTCAAGAACGTCGTCGACTCCTCCAAGTACGTCAGCGAGTTCCGCCTGGAGGACTACCCCGTAGCCCCGGAAGACGTCCTGCACACCGGCCGCGCCGCGTTCGACGCCGCCCTGAACACCGTCAACGTCGGCAAGTTCAACCTGTGCACCGCCTCGATCGGCATCTGCGAGCACGCGATGTACGAGGCCGTCACCCACGCGCACAACCGCATCCTCTACGGCCGTCCCGTCACCGCCTTCCCGCACGTGCGGCGCGAGTTGACCGACGCGTACGTCCGGCTCGTCGGGATGAAGCTGTTCAGCGACCGCGCCGTCGACTACTTCCGCACCGCGGGCCCCGACGACCGCCGTTACCTCCTCTTCAACCCGATGACGAAGATGAAGGTGACCACCGAGGGCGAGAAGGTCATCGACCTGATGTGGGACGTCATCGCCGCCAAGGGCTTCGAGAAGGACAACTACTTCGCCCAGGCCGCCGTCGAGATCCGCGGCCTGCCGAAGCTGGAGGGCACCGTCCACGTCAACCTGGCGCTGATCCTCAAGTTCATGCGCAATCACCTGCTCGACCCGGCCGCGTACGAGCCCGTCCCGACCCGTCTCGACGCCGCCGACGACGACTTCCTCTTCCGGCAGGGGCCGGCCCGCGGTCTCGGCGCGGTGCGCTTCCACGACTGGCGGCCGGCCTTCGACGCCTACGCCCACCTGCCCAACATCTCCCGGTTTCGCGAACAGGCCGACGCGCTCTGCGAGTTCGTACGCACGGCCGCTCCTGACGAGGAGCAGAGCCGGGACCTCGACCTGCTCCTCGCCGTCGGGCAGCTCTTCGCGCTCGTCGTCCACGGGCAGCTGGTCCTGGAGCAGGCAACCCTGACAAGCCTCGACGAGGATGTGCTCGACGAGCTGTTCGCCGTCCTCGTGCGGGACTTCTCCGCGCACGCCGTCGAACTGCACGGCAAGGACTCCGCGACCGAGGAGCAGCAGCTCTGGGCGCTCGGCGCGGTCCGCCGCCCGGTCGTCGACGAGGCGCGCTCGGAGCGCGTCTGGCAGCGCGTCGAGGCACTGTCGGGGGCGTACGAGATGATGCCCTGAGACCCCGACGCGGCCTTGAACCGCCTCGTGGAGTACGGCTGGCGCCGCCCTCCGCGAGGTGGTCACTCGCCCCGGCACCCTGAACGTGCGTTCCGGGCCGTCGATGGCGTCGATCGTCGCAGAGCTGCTCGCCCCGTCGGCGACGTCGGCGTGGGTCCAACTACGCGAGCGCACGAGGGCGTTCACGGGCGCTGGTACGCCACCGCACGCTCTGCCCGGTACGGCCCACGGGGTGGAACGATCCCCCTGCCGGTCCGCTTCGGCGATTCGGTTGGCGATCGTCAAGGGGGGGCTGGACATGTCTGTGGTGATGTCGATGCACTGGGCAGGAGTGACGCCGTGTAGGGATACCGGGGGCGTAGTCCGTGTCCCACCAAGCCTGCACCGGTTCCTTCTTGTCCCGCTCCGGCAGGGGTGCGTAGGGAGCGGGACCCGGCGTATGACCCTCCGGAGGGTAGGCGCCGTCGAGGTCGCACCCCGTCACTTTCCCAGCCCAACTCGATTGCACTCGACACCGCGACCTTCGACGCTGAAGGCGCTCTGACAGCGAAGACGTCACAGGACGCCGTACGTCAGAAGCGTGGCGGTCGATGTCGAAGCCACGCTGCGCTGCACCCGCGCGCGCGTGAGCCAGGCGTCTGTCGATGGCGGTGGTGAGGCGCACGGTGATGCGCGAGCGGTGTTCGCACAAGCGGCGGACAGGCCGTCAGGGATTGTTCTCCGGCGTCGGGCCCGGCTGTCGGCGCGCGTGGCTGTCAGGACGACAGCCCGTCGGCATCAGCGGTGAGGACGCACCCGCGGATCGAGGTGTCGCCGTCAGCCGCCATGCTCGTCCATGACAGGAAGACCTTCTGCGGAGTGTCGCTGCCGAATACAGCGGCGGCGCTCAGGTTGAAACGGTTCTTCGCGGCGCCGGAGCTGGCCTGAACCTTGGGCCCGATTTCGAGCTCGGAGTCCGAGCACAGCTGTGCCATCACGGTCGGCACGGTGTCGAACGTGTCCGCGCTCTTCTCCACCCAGGCGAGGACGAAGCGCCCGCCCGGCAGCGCCGTTAGGGCGGGCGCGGTCCGGTGGAAGTGCTTTGGTGAGCCCGCGAAGGCGCTGGTGATGGCGCCGCCGCCGTTGACCGGGTCCAAGACGCTGGCCACGGCAGTGGTTTGGAGCACGCCGAGGTCGCTTTGCACCGTGGCGTCGATGTGCGCAGCGACGAAGCGTCCGTTGTCGAGGGCCGTCAGCACGCTTCGGCCCAGGCGTCCGAATCCTGTGATGTTGGGGCGGATCTCGTCCGTGCGGGGCGTGCCGTCGAAGCCGAAGACGCGGTATCGGAGCCCGCCGCCGCCCACCGGATCGCCGTTGGTCCAGGCGATGACGAAGTCTCCGTTGCTGAGCAGTGTCGCGGTCGCGTCTGTGTGGAAGGCCGAGCTGGTGTTGACAGCGATCTCGGCGCCCTGCCTCTGTCCGTCGGGGCCGAACCGCTGGGCGCGGATGCGCTTCTGCTCGCCGCTGCCCGTCCAGGTGACAAGGCAGCCGCCGTCGATCATCCGGGTCACGGTCGGTGGGAACGCGGGCTCGATGGAGTCGGTGCTGACCTGGACCGGAGGGCCGGCGGGTTGCTGCCCACCGGTGAGGCGTCGCAGCATCACGCGCGGAGTCGGCGGGGGCAGGTTGAACGGCTGCTCGATCCAGGCCGCGAAGGTGGCCGAGCCGATGGAGTCCGCGAAGGGCCACTGCCGGTTGGTGTTGTTGCCTGACGGTGTGTCACTGACGACGAACTCCGGCCCGACCGTTGTCCCGGTGGTGTTGACATGTCGGCCCTTGATACCGGCGTCCCCGCCGTCCGCCCAGACCGCCGTGAACAGCGCGCTGCTGAGCAGCGCGTCGGCGCAGGCCTGTGACTGACCTCCAGCGGTGGACGTGTTCACGGCGAAGTCACCCATGATCGTTCTCCAATGGTGAACCGTCGAGGCGTGTTGGTGCACGCTCGGCCTACAGCCAGGACTCGACCCAGAACTCCACACTGAGCGCATGGTGGGTGACATCGGCAGGGCAGGCGCCGCCGAAGTCGCCGTCTCCGGCCCAGAACAGGTCGCCGCACTCGCCGCAGACCTTCCAGCCGGACAGGAGGGCCCGAGGCCCCAATCGGTGGGTCTTCGTCGCGTTCCACGGAGGCCGCGATCCGGTGGGGGAATGTCTGTGCGGTGCCTCTTCCAAGATAACGCCGCACGGACCGTGCAGGCATGTGGATCAAGCCATGGCCGTTACGACGGCACCCCCGGTATGGCCGCGTTTCGACGCACCAGCGCCGAACCATCGCCCCCTGGTCGCCCGCACCCGTGAGCGCCACCAGCAGATCCACACGTCGAACGCGGCTACAGTCTGCATGCTTGAACTGCTCCAGGTTGGTCTCTCGTATTCCACCGGTTGAGCACGCCTCAGATGTTCTGCTGGACCACGCGTGTGGGGCACGACCTTCGTCGACGAGGTCCCGGCTTCCTGACTGCCGGGCCCTGCACGAAGAAGCTGCCCCCGCGGTGTGTACCGCGGGGGCAGCGGATCCGTCCGTTCAGTCCAGCGGCTCGATCCAGATGTTGCGGTAGCGGACCTTGCTGCCCTGGTCCGGGAGGCGGATCGCCCCCGCCATCGCCGTCTCCGGCGCGCCGCAGCGAGAGGCTGACGGGCATCCCGGCGTTGTGAGCCCAGCCGGACTGGGCGTGCTGCTGCTCACTTCGGCGGTCCGGAGTGATGCTGAAGACGACGGACCGGCCGTCGGGAGTGACGAGGCCGGACGGGCCGGTGAAGTGCTCGCCGAAGTCGAACTCGCGGGCCTCGTCTTGGCCGGGCACGAAGCGGCACGCACGCTTGTCGAAAGTGCCGATCCAGTAGCAGGTGTGCTTGACGGCGTTGGGGTTGAACCCCTCCCACCAGGGAGACATCAGCAGGATGTGCTTGCCGCTGCGCCGGCCGCCGGGGCCGGGAAGCGGAAGGAGGACGGGCAGTTCCCACACTTCGCCGGGCTCCGGGCGGGTGGCGAGGTCGTTGAAGTGCAAGGGCCCGCCCCGCCGCGCTCGGCCCGCGGTTCCGCTTCCGCTCCCCGCTGCACTTCACCCCGGCGGCAGGCCCCACCCCCGGCCCGTCCTCGGGACCCCGGCTTCCGCAGCCAGTTGCGATCTGCTGCCGCGTCACGCCGGTTGCGGAGCGAAGGGATACAACTCGTCGGATCCGGCATGTACGACGCCGTAACTGCTCTCGGGCACCTCGTTCCAGGCGCCCGGCAGGTCGCCGAGGGGTTCGGACACGATCAGGCGGGTCTCGTCGGACACTTCCTGCAGGAACGCCATGTCGGGGTGCAGCTTGCGTAGCGCGTCCACGCGGGTGCTGTAGAACAACGACCGGGAAGCGCCCTGGGTCGAATAGCGGAAGGCCCACAGGCCGCTGCCGTTGGTCACGGCGATCGTCATCTGGAGGGGGAACTCCACACCGTGGTCCCAGCCGCTGCGCTCCACCACACCCACCATCCGGGCGACGGCGCCCGGCGGATCGTCGTCCAGGCCGAAGGTGATCGCCAGGTAGAACATCAACTCCGAGTCCGTCGTTCCTTCGATGTCGGAGTACAGCCCAGGGGCGACGAGCAGGGACAGCTCGCGGCGCATGAGAGGGAAACCCGCAATGGCACCGTTGTGCATCCACATCCAACGGCCGTGCCGGAACGGGTGGCAATTCGTCTGCTGCACCGCCGTTCCGGTCGACGCCCGTATGTGGGCGAAGAACAACGGGGAGCGGACATGATCCGCGAGCTCCCTCAGGTTGCGGTTGTTCCAGGCGGGGCCGATGTCCCTGAGCAAGGCTGGGGTGTCGATGCTTTCCTGCGTGTACCACCCGACGCCGAAACCGTCGCCGTTCGTGGTCTCGACACCCAGTCTGGAGTGGAGGCTCTGATCGATCAGTGAGTGGGCGGGCTTGTAGAGGACGGTGTCGAGAAGCACGGGTGTTCCCGAGTAGGCGAGCCATCGGCACATGAGCGATCACCTGTGTTCCTGCCTGCGCCTGCGGGAATACCTTGATATCCCGCTCGCGACTGCCGGCTCCTTCGAAGAGCTCGCCGGTCATCTGGCGCTGCGCCCCGCTGTGCTGTCGGCTCGGCTTCGGGGGCGTGGATGGGCTGTTGCTTTCCCCGCCCTGAAGCGACGCCGTATCCGCTGACCGGGTGGCTTATCCGGTTGGTCTCATTTTCGCCTCCCATGCCGAGCATCGCCATGCGGGCGTGATCTGTGCCGTTGTATCGACCCGGCCACCGAGACCGGCGGCACTGGCTCCTCGGCTTCCAGCTCCGATGCGGCCAGGGTCGCGACCCGCCGGTCCAGGAACATCTTGGTATCGCGCAACTCGTCCAGAACCTGGGCACCTACCTGCGAGGCCTTCGACCTGAGGCGTCGGCTGATGGGGGCCTGCGTCTGTGTGACTTCTGCGGTTACCCGGTCTTGGTCGAATCGGTTGACGAGTACGACTGCCCAGGGTGTGGCGAGCGTGACGGGGATCAGCCTGACGCTGCGGGCCGGGGTTCGTAGAAGGCCCCATTGCGGAACCACGAAAAGGGTAACGGGGCTTGCTGGGGGGGAGGAGCGACGTCACAGCGGCGGACTGCGCGACCTCTGCCGACAGTGGGAGTTGCAGTTGCAGGGGTGGGCTGGTGTCGGCGGTGCCAGTGGGACCAGCTCAGTGCCTGATGAGCGGTGCGGTGATGGCAGCACGTCCTTGGAATGCGTCCACGGGCCAGGGCTCCGACCGGAGTTGTGGGTCTCGGTGGGCTGCCATGGACAAGCGGCTGAGTGGGGGAGCGGTGAGCGGAGTGAGCACTCACTCATTGACGGAGTGAGTGCTCACTCCGTACGCTTGCGGCCATGACAGCACCTAAGGAGAACCAGACCACCCGCCGCCGCGCCCCCGCCATGTCGCCGGAGCAGCGTCGCGAAATGATCATCCAGACCGCGATCCCGCTGATCGCCGAGTACGGCGCCGCGGTGACGACCGCGAAGATCGCCCGCGCCGCGGGCATCGGCGAGGGCACGATCTTCCGCGTCTTCGCCGACAAGGACGAGCTGCTGCAGGCCTGCATGGCTGAGGCGCTCTCCCCCGAGCACGCGGTGCGCGAGCTTGACTCGATCGACGTATCCCAGCCGCTGCCCGACCGGCTCGCGGAGGCGGCCGAGGCGCTGCAGGCTCACCTGTCCAGGATGGGCGCGATCCTCGGCTCGCTGGGGCATAGCGGTGGCAAGCACCCCGGCAGGGTGCGCGGCGCGGGCCGTGCCGAGTCGACGACCCGTATCCGCGCGGCGCTTGCGGAGCTGCTGGAGCCCGACAAGGCCACCCTGCGCCGGCCGCCGGAGCAGATCGCGGCCCTCTTCTTCGGGTTGCTCTTCACCCAGCCGCGTACGGAGGACGAGCCCGACCTGACCCCGCAGGAGCTGGTGGAGGTCTTCCTGCACGGGGCGCTCTCGGGAGGCGCCAAGTGAGCGCGCGGACAAGGCGCTTGGGGATTACGGCCCTGGCCGTCCTGGCCCCCGTCGGGGTGTGGCTGGTCGCGGACCCCCTGCTGGGGCACCGGCTGCGGATCGCCGACGGCGAGCAGACCCTCGACATCGGCGCCGTGCCCGTGGCGGTTGTCGCACTGCTTGCGTCGCTCTGTGGCTGGGGGCTGTTGGCCGCCCTGGAGAGGTTCGCAGTGCGGCGCGCCCGCGCCGTCTGGACCGGGGTGGCCGCGCCGTACTGGCCGTGTCCTTCCTGCCGTTCATCGGCGACGGCATGGACGGTGGCACCCGGGCCTCCCCCGCCGTGATGCACCTGGCGGTGGCGGCGGTGCTGATCCCGGGGCTGGGCGGGAGGTCCGTCGGCCGCTGAGACAGGTGTGGCTGCGGGAAGTGACTGGGCGCCACCAACGTGACGTGGCTTGCACGCGGCGCCTTGTATCACTGTTGCGGGACCACCCGCAGTTCAAAAGATCTGGGCGGACCAGGGGTTCGCGCGCCTCATGGTCGACTGGACCAGCCGGATCCTCGCAGCGAACTGGACATCGTCCGCAAGGATCCCGGCCAGCGCGGCTTCGAGGTCCGGCCCAAGCGCCGGGCGATCGAGCGCCCCTTCTCGTGGCTCACCACGCATCGCCGCCTTGCCCGGGACTTCGAGACCAGCCCGGACCGCTCCGAAACCATGATCCGCTGGGTAATGATCGGCATCATGGTCCGCCGCCTCACTCGCGGCCGTCCGGCGGCGCGGTCGGGCCCGCGCCCGCTCCTGCGAAACGTTCCATAGATACGGCGCTTTGCCCATCCATGGGCAACTTCCGTGTCAGTGCTCCACGAAGTCAGAAGCCGATCAACCTTCTGTTGCAGGTCAGGTGGCAGGTCGGTCGACTCCGAGACGATCACGCGAAGCTCTCGGCCAAGTTCGGGGGACTGGGCCCAGATCGCTGGGTTCCTGGTGAGGATCGCGGACAGCAGATCACCTTCGTGCATGTCCCCCTCTGACATCGGGTTGTCCCGCAGCACATCCAGTGCCAGCGGCAGGAGATCGGGCAGTCCTATGTCCTGCCCGATCAACAACCGCATGTCCTCGACTGTCAGCTCGCCGATCGGCCGCCGCCGCAAGGCGTGTGCGTAGCGACAAGACGAGTGGCGTCGGCCGGTGGGGCTGGCCAGCGGTCACCTTCAAGCTCTTCAATTCACCCTGCGGTACGGTCCACTTCGCAGGAACGCCGGACACGATGCGTACGCCAGGCCGGAACCGGGGTGCAGGCCGAGGGGAGTTACGCGGACTCTTCCTGCGGAAGCGCGAGGCTGTTGATCGCGTCGGCGATGGCGTAGGCGGTGCGGACGAAGGACTCTGCCTGCTGCGCCGACAGGTTCCGCGCGGAGGTCTCCTCCAGGGCCTGCCACGACCATCGTCGAGAAGAACGAGGCCGTTGAGGAGCCGGTCGTCGAGTCGGCCGCCTGGTCGGTGTCGGACGACCAGTTGATCGGGATGCTGGTCGACCGGGCTCGTACGGACGGGCTGCAGCTGACCGGTGAGGGCGGTCTGCTGCAGCAGTTGACCAAGCGGGTGCTGGAGTCCGCCTTGGAAGGCGAGATCACCGACCACGTCGGCTACGAGAAGCACGATCCGGCCGGCAGGAACAACGGCAACAGCCGCAACGGCACCCGGGCGAAGACCGTGCTGACCGACGTCGGTCCGGTCGAGGTGAAGGTGCCCCGTGATGTGGCGGGCACCTTCGAGCCGCAGATCGTCAAGAAGCGCCAGCGGCGTCTGACGGGCGTGGACGAGATGGTGTTGTCGCTGTCCGCGAAGGGACTGACGCACGGTGAGATATCCGCGCACCTGGCCGAGGTCTACGGTGCCGAGGTGTCCAAGCAGACCATCTCCACGATCACGGACAAGGTCATGGACGGCATGGCCGAGTGGTCCAACAGGCCGCTCGACCGCGTCTATCCGGTGCTGTTCGTGGACGCCATCAACGTCAAGATCCGTGACGGGCAGGTCGCGAACCGTCCGATCTACGTCGTGATGGCGGTGACCGCAGAGGGCCATCGCGACATCCTCGGGATCCGGGCCGGCGACGGCGGCGAGGGCGCGAAGTACTGGCTGCACGTGTTCACCGAATTGAAGAACCGCGGCGTCGAGGACGTCCTGATGCTGGTCTGCGACGGGCTGAAGGGGCTGCCGGAGGCGGTGGAGACCGTCTGGCCTCGAACGATTGTCCAGACCTGCGTGGTTCATCTCCTGCGGAACAGCTTCCGTTACGCGGCCCGCCAGGACTGGGACAAGATCGCACGTGCGCTGAAGCCGATCTACACGGCGCCGAACCAGGAAGCGGCCGAGGAACGGTTCCTGGAGTTCCAGGAGACCTGGGGCGCGAAGTATCCGGCGGTCGTCAAGCTCTGGTCGGACGCCTGGGCCGAGTTCGTGCCCTTCCTCCGCTTCGACGTCGAGATCCGCAAGGTCATCTGCAGCACCAACGCCATCGAGTCCGTGAACGCGCGGATACGCAAGGCCGTTCGCGCTCGCGGGCATTTCCCGAACGAGGCCGCAGCGCTGAAGTGCATCTACATGGCGCTGATGTCCCTGGACCCGACCGGCAAGGGCCGCAAGCGATGGACCATGCGCTGGAAGGCGCCGCTGAACGCCTTCCAGATCGCCTTCGAAGGCCGACTCACCCCGACCGCCAACTGAACACCTCAACAACCAAGATCAGCCGTTAACTTGACACACCCGCGCGGTGCTCGACAGGCGGGGTCACATGGCGTGATTGAGCCATCGCCGCAGCGCAGCGTGGGTGGTGTCGTCCAGTTGGCACAGGGCCGCGATGGCGTCGAGGTCGCCCGGCAGGGGTGCAATACCCGCGGTGGTCAGAGCGGCATGCAGTTCCAGACGGCGGCGGTCGGCCGGTTCGAGAGGAATGGACAAGCGGCTCGCCGGGTCTGGTGCGGGCAGAACGTAGTCGCCGAGCTCTGTGCCGTCGAGGGCCGACGACGTCTGCTGCGGCCAGTCGTCGGCGCGCACGGCAGGGAAGCGGTACGGGTCGAGATCGTGAAGCCCTTCGGTGCCTGTGCTGAAGGCCTGAATTCCAGTCACGAGTGCCTCCTGGGTTGTGTTGCCACTGGGGACGACGACGGGAAGGGGAGTGGGGGCAGTTGCGGCGCACGGGGTAGTCCACCCGAATGCCGTCTACGGCATCTCGTCACAAGACAGATGACCCAACAGGTCAGGCGGTCATCTCGTCGGCTCGCCCGAGGCGGGCGCAGCACCGGGTGCGATCCGGGCTGAGGGGTCGCGGCGCGGTGAGGTGCACGGGGACTCACGTCCATGGCCATCCGGTGGGTCCCGGGCCGGCGTGTGGATGGCTGGGGCTCGTTTGGGACGAGGAGTGAACGGTCCTCGCTCGCCGGCACCCCTGGCCGCCGTGCTGACCGCAAAGTGCTGGCGAGGCCTTCTCCGCCGACTTCTCGTTCGGCGGAGCAGCGTGTGGACCATGTCGTCCGTCATGACCGGCGGCCAGCTTCGTGCGGGTGCCGGTGTGGAGAGCCCCTCGGTGCTCGCAACGACGGCCACCACGGAACCTGAACGAGGGGCGCTTGCCTGCATATATCTGCTCCCCTTGCGCGCTTGCGCTCGCTCCATGCGGTGAACTGCGCGCATACCCCCTTGGCCGTACCCCTGCACACCCCGTTGCATGGGACGCCATCTGCTCGCCCATCAACGAAAACCATCAACAGGGCTCCACCCCCGTCCGCTCCCTGGCCGGCTCGGCAACGACAGGGGCCGGCGTCGGGCGCCGACCTATGAGGAACGGGTGAGGGCCAGCCAGCCCCTCGGAACACCCGCACCGTGGCGCCGGCTCGGCCAGCCCCACCGGGCGAGGCAGGCCTCCGCCTGCCGTTCCCGTCCCTTCCGTGGACGGCCCCGGTGATGGCCCGGATCAGCCGTTGACCTGACGGACCCCTGGGCCCGACATTCACGCAGGAGGTACGCGATGGCACTGACGCACTGGATGAACGCGATGGAGTGGCTGGCCGCCGCTGCCCGGGATCCGAGAGCCTGCAAGAACGACTGGCAGCACGGCAGCACCGGCGTCCACCTCCTGGCCGCCGGACGCCTGTGGGACGTGCTGGTCGTTCCCGCCTGCCTCGGCCTGCGCACCGCCGACATCCTGGACGGCCTGCCTCTCCTCGAACCCGGCCCCGCCCTGCTGGACAGCAGGCGCCGGCAGGTCGGCTTCTTCCTGCCCCCCGACCCCGCGTCGATCTGGAGCGGACCCGACGTCCGCTACGTCACCCAAGGCGGCTGGATCGCCACTCCTGCCCCGCACTGCCGCTGGGGCGACCTGCGCTGGCTCTGTCCGCCCGACGGGACCGGCACCCTGAACACCCCCGAGGTCATGGAACTCGCCCTGGCCCGGGCCGTGGGCGAACTTGCCCGCGCCCACGGCGCCGCGCACTGCCACACCCCCCACCGCAGAAGGTCACTGCCCTCACCCTCCGCCGCCCCACCGGCGTGATGACCTTCCGCGAGGGCACAGCAGGGTCCTGCCGGGTGCAGGATGGGGGCATGTCAGCCCACCTGCGCTGTGCCGACGCCTGGCTCCTCCTCGGTGATCAGCAGATCGCCGTGGAGGTTGACCTGGGTCTGTTCCTCCCGGACACGGGATTGTGGGGCGGCGTACTGCGTCACGTTTGGAACAGCAGCGGCATCGGCGGATTCCACACCCGCTCGTTGTAGTCGTAGGCGGCCTGCTGAGGCGCGAACCGGATTTCTCGGAGTTCGGCGGTCTGAGGATGTCGAGAACGTGCCAGCGGCTCCGTCCCAGGGACATCAGCGGCCCCCACCGGCCGCACGAGGAGGAAGGAGAAACCGGCATGGCGATTCAGCGGATGGACAACGTCGGCATCGTCGTCGAGGACATCGATGCCGCCATCGCGTTCTTCGTCGAACTCGGTATGGAGCTGGAAGGCAGGGCGCAGGTCGAGGGCCTCTTCGCCGACCAGTGCACCGGACTCGACGGTGTCCGCGCTGTGACATCGCGATGGTCCGGACCCCGGACGGACACAGCCGGCTGGAGCTGGCGAAGTACCGCAGCCCCGCGGTGATCAGCGCCGGGCCGCGGAACCGGCCGCACAACATTGTGGGCACACACCGCGTCATGTTCGCCGTCGACGACATCAAGGACACCGTTGCCCGCCTTCGCCCTCACGGCGCCGAACTCGTCGGCGAGATCGCCCGGTACGAGGACAGCTATCTGCTCTGCTACATCCGCGGCCCGGAGGGCATCATCGTCGGACTGGCCGAGCAACTGCGCTGAGAGCGGGCAGATGAGACCTCGGTGATGTTGCGGAACCTCTCGGTCCCGCCTGCTTGGTCGTGCCCAGCAGGCGGACGATCGAGCTCTGCCCAATGCCGTGGTAGCGAGGCCAGGCTCAGGACCACTCGATCAGCCCGGACTGCCTCACCCAGTCGTCGTCGACGTTCTCCAGCCCGGCGAGGTGCAGGAACTCGACGACATCGAGCAGCCCGTACGCCATCCCCAAGAACTGGTCGTCCACCCCCACCCGTCGGCCTCCGTCCAGAGAGCGAGCAGTGGCGCATGGTGTGGTGCGCGGGCCGCGTGGCGCTCCTAGGCTGGTGGTGCTCGGGGTAGTCGCGGAGGTTGCCCGGAGGTTCCCCTTGCCCCGAACAATCTGGTCCGGTGCCATCTCGTTCGGCCTGGTCACGGTACCGATGGCGAAGAAGTCGCCGGGCCGCCGACCGCGCAGTGCCTAGGTGAGTCACCGAATGGACATCGAGCTGACGTACGACAAAGGGCTCCTGCGTGGAATCGGCAGTGTGCCGATCACGTACGGCCAGCGGGAGTGGATGGACACCACGCCGCGCGCCCTAGGTTCCTGGGCGCTCGAATATCAGCGGTTCAGTTCGACTCTGCGGGCTGTAGGCAGCGTCGAGATCACTTACCGCCGGTGGTCCAGCCTGCCGCGCACCGTTGGCCAGTGGAGCTGTGAACACCGCAGATCCCGCCTGGAGCGCATCGGCCCTTATGAACTCGGGTACGACCAAGGCGGCCGCGTCTGTGCCGTCGGCCCGCTCTGGATTGTCTACGACGGAGGCGAGGCGCAGCCCATTCGCGCCCGGCTGCAGGGCGAGGACGAGTCGCTGTCCGACGAACTGCTCCTGGTGCTCTTCCTTGCGCTGTTCTGGCAGAAGCAGGCCTGGGACGCGTACGACCAAGCCCACCGCTGATGGACGCAGCGGCCCGCTGGGCAGCCCCGGTGATCACGGCACGACCTAGGGGGTGTTTTGAAAGTCCCGCACAGCACCCACGGCGCCCGGCACGCACCCTCGCCGCACCGGCCAAAGACCCAAGTACGTCCAGTACGAGGGCCTTCGTCCGGCACGCCGAGGGCACGCACCGAACACCGCGGGCACCGCACAGGACTTTCAAAACACCCCCTAGTCCGCGAAGCCGAGCGCGGTGTCCGGACGGCAGTGCGGGCAGGGATCCACCCGATCAGCGAGCGCCCGCAACGCCTGCTCCCTTGTCACGCCTTTCGACCGCCTGCCCGCCATGTAGCAGCCACCTACGTGCACGTACACCGGTGGCGTGTCCCGGCTGAGGCTCTGTTCGATCAGCCAGTCCGGGTCAGGAGGTCGCGCCGCCACGCCCCGCTGGCGCTCGGCCTCCCGCCGCTCCTCGTCGGCGATCCACCGGCGGGTTCGCTCCAGGTCCTGCTGCTGCACGCGCTCCAGGAAGCGGAGCAGGGCGAGTCTCGGCGGGCCTGGGTCGTTCGCATGTTCGATTCTAGGGGCAGGGTGACGGTCGACATTCACGAGGGGGTGAGTGTCGTGTGACACCGAATCTTGAGCGCGTGCCGCAGAACCCTGATCAATGCGTGTTCGCGTCACCGAATGCTTGAGTGCGCTGGTCCGAGGCCCTGAACAGGGCACCATCCCCGCCCTCGTGCACGGCGGCCGTTGCCGCGGGCAGGGCGAGGTGCGGCGGACCGGGCCCCGACGTCATTGCTACGGTCACTGGATGGAGAGCTGGGACGAGGGGGGCGTACGCGCTCGGCTACGGGAGATGGCGGCACAGGACCCGAGGCGGGAGCGCTTCGGGTCGGACACGCACCAGTACGAACTGGCGCCTGTACTGTCGGAGGCCGAGATCAGGGCGTTCGAGGCAACCCACGGCATCGATCTGCCAGCGGAGTACCGGTCCTTCGTCGCGCAGGTAGGCGACGGTCCCGCCGGTCCCGGTCACGGTTGATGCCCTTGGCCGTCCCCCGCGCGGAGGCTCGCGAGGAGTGGGCCGTGGACGACGAGTGGGAAGAAGACCGCCTCTCGGGCCGACTCGCCGAGCCGTTCCTCCTCACCGAACCCCTGCCCGCCCCGACCGACGCACCGGCCGATGAGCTGACCCGGGGCACGCTCATGCTGGCCGAAGAGGGCTGCGGCATCTACATCCGGCTGATCCTCAACGGCCCGCGAGCGGGCGAGGTTTGGGTGCACGAATTCGACGGCATCCTGCGGGCGGTATCGGTTCAGCATCTGTCGGGTCATGCGTGCCAGGACGGTGGCCCCGAACGCAGGGTCGTTGCCGGCGTGAGTCGCGCGCTGCGCCGGCATGTAGTAGCTGTGGGCCTGCTTTTGGAGACCTGAGTCTGAGGCCCTTGTGGCTGCCGTGCCGCTGATCGTGCACTGGCCGATAGCCGATAGCCGATAGCCGATAGCCGATAGCCGAGACCGTCGAGCCGGGGTCAACTGCGAGTCATGGCGGCTAGTTTGCTGCTGATATCCAATTGGAACGAGGTCTGCATGTCTTCGTAGGGCGTGGTCGAATACCAGTGCCCCTTCACGAAGAGCGGCTCGCCGGTCGCGGTGAGCCGGCAGGGGATGTCGCCTTTCTCCAGATCGGCGAGGAACACGTCCGCCTTCACGACGGCCGCTTCGTCCCCGGGCCGTCCAGGCTCGCGGTAGGCCGTGACGCGGAACAGGGCGGCGTAGCGCTTGTGCAGTCCGACGTCGAGGATTTTCCTGAGTCGCCTGGAGGGGTCCTTTTCTACGCCCTTGTACGGCTCATAGCCGTAACGGCCGGTCACCTCGAAGCGGTTGGTGCCCAGCGGACCCTGTGGACCCGTGATCCACATGCCGCGGATGAGCCACCCCGGCGCCACGGCGAACCTGCCCAGCGTCCAGCCGGGGTCGTCCGCGATCCGCTCCGGGGTATGAGCCTCGTTCGCCGACGCGATGTCGACATTGCCTCCTTGGTCGGGGCTGTTGTAGCTGTCCAGGACGAGGCTCTTGTGATCGAAGTGGCGGAATTCCGGCTGCGGGTCCAACTTCCTGGCGCAGGAGTTCTTGTCGGGGCTGTCCTTGGGCAGACGCGCAGCAGCGGCGGCGAGAGCGGCGCGCCGTTGCTCGAAGCGGGGTCTGTACTCCTTGAGGATCGCCTTCATGGCCCTGTCCGTGCGCTCCTCCTCACTCTCCCCGACCCCGCCACAGCCGGACAGCAGCATCGCGACCACGACCGCCACCATGCCCGGGGCGGCGCCCTTCCGTACCCCCGTGCGCATCGGACCCCTTCCTCTTCAAGCCACTGCCCCGCAAAGCGTGCCCGGCACCGGCTTCCCTGACACCGGGACGAGGGAATCGGCCCGCTATCTCCTCCATCCCGACTGGCGCAGGGTTCCCTGAAGAAGAGCCACACCGTTCGCAGAACGATTCCCCTGCTGGGTTGATGGGAAGGAGGGGACGCCGCGTTTGCCTTCTACAGCAACGTGCTCCCAAGATCGTCTGTCAGTACGCGGCTTCGGTGTTGGTCAGCACGACCAGCCCGCAGGAGCGCGGCTGCTGATGGCGGTCTTCTACTACCGCGCGGCCCAGTGAACCGCCCCGCTCGAATGGAGACTCGATTTCGTGAAAGTCCCCATGTCCCTACGGTGACGCCTTGAAGGCGTGAAAATTGAGGGCGGCGGCCGTCCGTCGACGTCGACCGAGCCTTGGGCCGGGAGCCCGCGTGAAAGTCTGATGCCGGAGTCGGCCCGAGGGGCCATGCACTGTTGCCACGAGCACGCCGTTCAGACTCCCGCTCTCCCCTCCCGCTCCCGGGCGGCCGCTGCCTGTCGGTCCCGGCATGAAAGGGGTGGGTATGGAGGCTGCGGAGCTCGAGACGGCCGAGGGCCTGGTGGAGAGGGTCGCCGCGATCGACGTGGCGAAGACGTCGGGCATGGTGTGCATGCGGCTGCCGCACCCGACCCGGGAGGGCCGGCGCGTGCAGGAGGTCTGGAACGTCGCGGCGACCACGAACGCGGTCCTCGAGCTGGGGGACCGCTTGCTGTGTCAGGGCGTGACCCGGGTGGTGATGGAGGCCACCGGGGCGTACTGGAAGGTGTTCTTCTTCCTGCTGGAAGCTCGAGGGCTGGAGTGCTGGCTGGTCAACGCTCGTGACGTGAAGAACGTCCCCGGCCGCCCCAAGACCGACAAGCTGGACGCGATCTGGCTCGCCAAGCTGACCGAGCGCGGGATGCTGCGACCTTCGTTCGTCCCGCCCAAGCCGGTCCGGCAGCTTCGTGATCTGACCCGTACCCGCACCGTCCTGACCGAGGAACGGACCCGGCACAAGCAGCGCGTCGAGAAGCTGCTGGAAGACGCCCAGGTCAAGCTGTCCTCCGTGGCCACCGACATCTTCGGGGTATCCGGGCGGGCCATGATGGAGGCAATGATCGGCGGCGAGCGGGACCCGCGAGTCCTGGCCCAGATGGCCAAGGGCAGGATGACCGCGAAGAAGGACGCCCTGACGCAGGCGCTCACGGGGCAGTTCGAGGAGCATCACGCGTTCTTGTGCCGCACGCTGCTGGACACCATCGACCACCTGACCGCCCAGATCGACAGGCTGTCCGCCCGGATCACCAACGCGATCAGGGACCTGCCCGGACCCGACTGCCCCGATGCCGGCGACGACGGTGACAGCAGCAGGCCGGGGCCGGGGCTGGTGAAGCGACTGGACGCCATCCCGGGCGTCGGTCCGGCCACCGCACAGATCCTGCTGGCCGAACTCGGCCCGGACATGCGGGTATTTCCCACCCCGGACCATCTCGCGTCGTGGGCGAGGCTGTGCCCACGCACCGTGCAGTCCGGAGCCAAGCAGTCCTTCGGCCGCACAGGCAAGGGCAACCCCTGGCTCAAGGGCGCCCTCGGCGAGGCGGCGATGGCCGCCTCCCGCACCGACACCTTCCTCGGTGCCCGCTACCGGAGAATCGTCAAACGCCGTGGCCACAAGAAGGCCCTGGTCGCCGTCGCCCGATCTATCCTGGTCATCATCTGGCACCTCATCAACAACCCCGAGACCGAATATCAAGAGCTCGGCTCCGATCACCACCAGCGTCTGATCGACCCGGCCCGGCGCACCCGCGACCTGGTCCGTCAACTGACCGCGCTCGGACACCAAGTCATCCTCGCCCCAGGCCTCTGACTGCCTGACCCGAACCAACCCGTCGCCCGTCCGGCACCGGCCGGACGCTCCCGCAGGCCCTCAGGATCCTGGATTTTCCGTTCAGGATCGAGTCATGGCACGACCTTCCCGTTACCCGCTTGAGCTCCGCCGTCGTGCGGTGCGCATGGTCGCCGAAGTGCGCGACGACTACCCGAACGAGACGGCCGCCTTGCAGGCGGTGACAGAGAAGCTCGACATCGGCTCCCGCGAGACGCTGCGGAACTGGGTGAAGCAGTACGAGATCGACGCTGGGACACGTCCGGGGACGACGACGGAGGAGTCCGCCCAGCTCAAGGCGTTGATGAAGGAGAACGCCGAACTCAAGCGGGCCAACGAGATCCTGAAGGCCGCGGCGAGTTTCTTCGCGGCCGAGCTCGACCGGCCACACACACGCTCGTAGCGTTCATCGACGAGCACCGGGACCGCTTCGGCGGCGTCGAGCCGATCTGCAGGACGCTCACCGAGCACGACTGCAAGATCGCCCCTTCCACGTACTACGCCCACAAGAAACGCCTTGAAACTCCCTCCGCCCGTTCCGTGCGCGATGAGGAACTCAAAGAACGGATCCAGGAGGTCTACACATCCAACTACCGTGTCTACGGGGCCCGGAAGATCTGGCGCGAGCTGAACCGGCAGGGACATACGGTGGCCCGCTGCACCATCGAGCGCCTCATGCGCGAACTCGGCATCACCGGCGCCGTCCGCGGCAAGAAGGTGATCACGACGATCACCGATCCGGCCGCCGGGCGGGCCCCGGACCTTCTCGACCGCGACTTCGTCGCCCGTGCCCCCAACCGCTGCTGGGTCGCCGACTTCACGCATGTCGCCGCCTGGAGCGGTGTCGTCTACGTCGCCTTCGTCGTGGACACCTTCTCCCGGCGCAT
>NZ_JAVRBF010000996.1:0-263 GCF_032436805.1 Streptomyces sp. P17
TCCGCATTTGCGGCTTCGGCGGCAAGGTGCTGGAACGCATCGGCGTGGTGCCGCAACAGATTGCGGCGGGCGACATCTATTCCTCGCTGGAAAAAGGCATCATCGACGCGGCGGAATGGGTCGGCCCTTATGACGACGAAAAGATGGGCTTCGTGCGGGTCGCGCCCTATTACTATTTCCCCGGCTGGTGGGAAGGTTCGGCGGCGGCGCATCTTCAGATCAATCTGGACCGCTGGAACGAGCTGCCCGAAAGCTATCAGGGG
>NZ_JAVRBF010000997.1:0-263 GCF_032436805.1 Streptomyces sp. P17
GGAAAGACTACGCCGCCGCCGTCGCTTACCTCGCTGACAACCACTAGCATTGTGTTCGCCATTGGCCTTCGCTGGGGGTTCCCGCAGGGAGCAACGGATACAGAGCGTACTGAAATTTGGTATTCGCAGGGTCCGGATAGGGCTAGTGCGATCAAGCTTGGTGACTTCGCGTATCCTCAAGATCGGCATCAAATCAATGGTCTGGCGGCTGGGGCTAAATTCTATTTTTGGGGGCGCTTGGTTGACCGCAGCGGGAATATTGG
>NZ_JAVRBF010000998.1:0-263 GCF_032436805.1 Streptomyces sp. P17
GAGGAGGCGAGGCGGTTTCTGAAGCTGCCCCGCCTCCTCGGCGACCTCGCGGAACTCGCGAAGTCCGAGACTTTCGCGGATGATGTCGAGGAGATCGCCATGCTCGCCGGTCGCCGCATCAGTCCACTTGCCGGCTGGTCCCTTCGTCGAGTCCTGGAGGCGTACGAACATGGAACGGCCCGGCATGTTGTGCACGTCGCCGACGAGCCAGTATCGCCCCTCTCGCTTCCCGTTGGAGAGGTAGTGGCGGCACACCGCCTCGG
>NZ_JAVRBF010000999.1:0-263 GCF_032436805.1 Streptomyces sp. P17
GCTATAAACCAGTTCATTTCCCCTTCTCCTTCGCCTTTGGAACAAGATCATATGTCAACTTCAGTTCCTCTAACCATTTCTGTTTTTCCAGCGCCTTAGACCTCATCATGCACGGACAAAGAGGATCTCCATTTCTGGGGCCGACGCAGTTGCAAGCATGAACATAATCATCTGTGTTCCATATGTAGTTATATTCGTTTAAGGAACTCATTTCCCCTTCTCCTTCTGATATTTCCGAACTGCAAGGATAAGCTCGCCCATGC
>NZ_JAVRBF010001000.1:0-263 GCF_032436805.1 Streptomyces sp. P17
GATGGGCTTCGCGGCCGTGGGCGGCATCGCTTATCGGAAACGCCAGACCGGGCCGGCGGTTCTCGCAGTCTGATACTCGTTGCCACGGACGGGCCGCCGCCGGCGGCCCGTCGACATGATAATTCTCCACGCCGCGTTGATTTGACGGCGGGCGCTGAAACCCTGCTCCGGGCGCGCCCGTACTACGCTGCAGAAGGCTGACGACGCTCGGTTCGATCAGCCGTCACGCATCCGCCAGTTCGGCTTCCGGGCTGCCTCGATGG
>NZ_JAVRBF010001001.1:0-262 GCF_032436805.1 Streptomyces sp. P17
GTCCTCGGCGCCCTCCGGCCCTGTCTCCGGGCCCACGTCGTCGGACGGCGGGGTGCCGACCCCCGCTGTCGACTGACCCCGGCCGTGGCCGGGCCGGCGGGTCAGGCTGCTGCGCCGGAGCGGGCCGCGGCGCACCTGCTCGCCCAGGCGCAGGCGTGCGACCGGCTCGGCTCGCCGCTGTACGGCCGGCTGCTCCGCGGCCTGGCCGACGACCTCCGCGCGGGCGGACCGGTCGCGGACGCGCTCGCCGACCATCTCGGTG
>NZ_JAVRBF010001002.1:0-262 GCF_032436805.1 Streptomyces sp. P17
GATCATAGCCCGCTTCCTCAAGCACCTTGTCATATTTATCAAAAAGCAACTTATCATTTTGCTCTCTACTATAAGATGACTTCAGTAACACATAATTTTTATCCATAATTTACTCTCTCCTTGTTTTTGTTTTAAGAAATACTATTATATCACAAAATTGCTATAAAAGCAATTTGACACTGTACTCAATAACATCCCGCATTTCTGCGGGATATATGTATTACATTGCAGGTCTTAGATTAAATCCTTGATTTAAATTAAA
>NZ_JAVRBF010001003.1:0-262 GCF_032436805.1 Streptomyces sp. P17
TGAGCCTCACGCGGACCATGGCGCTCGACTTCGCGCCGGACCGCATCCGCGTCAATGCCATTGCGCCGGGCGCCATCGAGACGCCGATGCTGGCGCGCAGCTTCGCCCGGCATGCGGAGCCCGAGAAGGTGCGCGAAGCCTCCCGCCGCCGGCACGCGCTAGAACGGTTCGGGAAACCGCGGGAAATCGCCGAGGCTGCGCTCTATCTGGCAAGCGATGCGGCCGCCTTCACGACCGGCACGACGCTCGTCGTCGACGGGGG
>NZ_JAVRBF010000218.1:0-765 GCF_032436805.1 Streptomyces sp. P17
GCCCCGAAGTACACCCCTGAGCAGTTGCAGAAGTACCTGGAGCCGATCTGGGAGGCCGGTTCGACGGGCTACGAGTGGGATGCCGAGCAGCGGGAGAAGTACAACGCCAACGACGAGGAGAAGGGCTTCAACAAGGACAAGTCCGGCAAGGGTTACTGGTGGGGCTCGTACGTCGATGAGAGTTACCCGCCGGGCTGGGATTCCTGTGACAGGGACTACTTCTGGGTGGACACGGGTGACGCTCCGCCCGCCGACATCGAGAACGCCGTTACCCCGGAGATCCTCGCCGAACTCGCCTACGCCGAGATCCGCGTCCCCGGCACCGAGGTCACCCTGGCTCCCGAGAACGCCACCAAGGTCAACCTGCCGACCTGGACCTGGCTGGACGGCGCCGAGTTCAAGCCGGTCTCTGTCACCGCGTCCGTGCCGGTGCTGAACCTGGAGGCGACCGCGACGGCGGAGCCGGTCGCCCTCAAGATCGAGCCGGGCACGGCCGACGCCGTCACCTACCCGGCATCCGGCGTGTGCGAGATCGACAACGGCCGTATCGGCGAGCCGTATGCCAAGGGCAAGGCCGACCAGACCCCGCCCTGCGGAGTGAAGTACCTCCGCTCCTCGGGCGACGGCACCTACCCGCTCCAGGCCACCATCACCTGGGACATCACCTGGACCGGCACCGGCGGAGCCGGCGGCGACCTCCCCGACGGCACCTTCGGCGCGACCCAGCAGGTCGTCGTACAGGAAATCCAGGCCGTCAACCGCTGA
>NZ_JAVRBF010001004.1:0-262 GCF_032436805.1 Streptomyces sp. P17
GTCCAGTTCATCGTGAACGCAGGGGCGAGTATTGCGCCGAGCTGGACGCTGGTGCGGTTCAGGGGGCCGACCGGAAATCTGGCGGGCGTCACTGCCAAACAAACCCACACCCTCAATATTGCCCTTGGTCCCAGAGGCGACAATGGAGCCCGGTACTCGCAAGAGGCGGTACGCGCTCTCAACAATCTCACTCTTCAGCAGATCCGGATCACGCAATAGCCGTCCACAAATACAAAAGGGGCCGCGCGAACGGCCCCTTTTG
>NZ_JAVRBF010001005.1:0-262 GCF_032436805.1 Streptomyces sp. P17
GGCCGGAACGGCCGGCCAGACCCGGCCGGGCTCCACCGGCCGAACCGCGCATCCAGTGGATCAGGGAGGTCTCCAGTCCCGTTGATCTCGGCGTGAAGGTCCCGCTCATTTCACGGATCAGCAATTTCCTCACCGGCGGCGATCGCGGCCGGGAACGCTTGGTGCGGCCCTTCGGCCTCGCCATCGATGAAGCCGGCAACCTCTGTGTCACCGATACCGGCGCCGGAGCAGTCAGCTTCTATGATCTCGCGAACCATCAGTC
>NZ_JAVRBF010001006.1:0-262 GCF_032436805.1 Streptomyces sp. P17
GTTTGCCGGATCGAGGTTACGCATGCTTGTGCTTTTGCCGGTGCCTGATTTGCCTAGAATTAGTGTTGCAATGCTCATCTGTTAGTCGCCTATGCTGTAGTCATATGGTTGTGGCGATTGCCACGTTGGAAGGTCCGGCTCGCGCCAGTCCGTTACGTCTGGAAACTCATCCATCCCTATTTCCCTTTTCAGTCTTCTAGAGTGGGCTGGAACATCCAATGGGTAGGCTCTTCAATGCCGTTTGCACTCATCCATGCCCATC
>NZ_JAVRBF010001007.1:0-262 GCF_032436805.1 Streptomyces sp. P17
CCAATTGTTAGTCAACTAGAAGAAGTATTTCATCTGCCAGTCACCATTGAAAATGACGCAAATTGTGCAGCTTTAGCTGAGGTCTGGCGTGGTGCGGCAAAAGATGTGGCTAATAGTCTCTTTTTAATTATTGGAAGTGGTATCGGTGGGGCACTTGTTTTGAATAAAGAATTGGTCAAAGGCCCTCAATTGTTCGGTGGCGAATTTGGCTATATGTTGATGGATGGCAATCAAACCCTTAGTCGGCTAGCCAGCCCAGTTG
>NZ_JAVRBF010001008.1:0-262 GCF_032436805.1 Streptomyces sp. P17
TTCTAGCCTGGTCATTTGTGTTGGCCAAGGTCCGGTATCTCTTCTGTTATAGCTGGCAAAAAAAGTAAGCTCTTGCTGCTCCGCCAGCAATTGGTAGATATGCACGTTTTTGATCTCTGGGATGTTGCTGAGAGCACTGAGCCGCTGTTCTTCCCGAAACTTGTTATTACTCAGTAAGCTTGATTGGGCGTTGATAGCCATAATACCAAGTAAGCCAGAGAGTTGCTCTTGTAAGTTCTGTTGCTGTCGTTGGTAGTCCAGA
>NZ_JAVRBF010001009.1:0-262 GCF_032436805.1 Streptomyces sp. P17
TTCATAGCTCGCATGACGTTCAACATTAAAGGCATTCATATATTCCTGAGCATGAATTTTGATTTCTTTATCCTTTGGTATTTTCTTTTGACGTATTGCCAAGATAGCCAATAGTAAAATCCTTTGCTCTACCACGCCCAAGCTATAACTAGCTTCAATCAATGCATTATCTTTAACGATTAACTTTTTCATCTTTTCATCTCAGAAAATACTTAACGTCAATAATATTGAATTGTCGTTATAACGTCAAATTATTTATTTG
>NZ_JAVRBF010001010.1:0-262 GCF_032436805.1 Streptomyces sp. P17
TCTCGTCGTCGGCCGGCGCGGAAACGCAAGGCATCGTCGCGGAGGACCTGCCGGCAGCGCTCGAGCAACACGAGCGCAAAATGATCACCACAGCCCTCGCCCAAAGCGGCGGCAATCGAACAGAGGCCGCCCGAAAGCTCGGGATACACCGCCAGCTGCTGCATACCAAGATGACGAAGTACGGGCTCACCTGACGTTGCCAAACGCAAGAAAGAGACATCGTTCCCCCTTCGTCATCTAGGGGAGCAGGTCCTCCGAGACG
>NZ_JAVRBF010001011.1:0-262 GCF_032436805.1 Streptomyces sp. P17
GCACTGGACGACCGCCTGTCGGAAGGTCCAGACTGCCGCTGCGATGTATCGAACCGGGGGGAACGATGCTGCACCCAGCACTGCGGGCCGGCTGCCTGATTCTGGCCGCTGCCCTGGCCTGCGCGCCCTGCGCGGCCTTCGAACTGCAGATGGTGACCCGTGCCCAAGCCAAGGATCTGCGCACCAGGCTGGATCAGCTTGGCGTTCGCGGCGTCTCGTTGCAGATGATCCTGGATAGCGGCTACGAGCCCGTGCACGAGCG
>NZ_JAVRBF010001012.1:0-262 GCF_032436805.1 Streptomyces sp. P17
GTTATCTGGCCTTGGATTTTCATATTGAACAAGGGCGTGGCGAACAAACGGCACTAATTTATGATTCACCGGTTACGAACACGAAGCAACGTTTTAGTTATATTGAATTGCGTGATGCGGTTGCTCGCTTCGCCGGTGTGCTAAAAGCCCATGGTGTAAATAAGGGTGATCGGGTAGTCATTTATATGCCCATGATCCCAGAAGCCGCTATTGCTATGTTAGCCAGCGCCCGTCTTGGTGCTGTTCATTCCGTAGTCTTTGG
>NZ_JAVRBF010001013.1:0-262 GCF_032436805.1 Streptomyces sp. P17
GGGCCCCAGGGGCCTGGCTGGTTGTCCTTGAGGACGGCGGCCGGGTTGTAAACGACCATGGCTGGCTCCATTGTGGCGCGAAGGCTCCGGATCAGGGAGCGGGCACAATTTCGCCGACACCATGGGGAGACGACACCAATGAGCGCAACGAAAATCGACACCGGCACGGAGGAGCTTCTGGCGAGCCTCGAGGCGGGCGTGCTGACCCTCACCCTGAACCGGCCCGCCGCGCGCAACGCGATGACGCGCCCGATGATCCTCG
>NZ_JAVRBF010000078.1:0-31046 GCF_032436805.1 Streptomyces sp. P17
CGGTCAGCGGCGAAGGGCGGAAGGCGGAGGGAATCCGGTCACCGGCGGCGAAGGGCGCCGGACGCGGAGGCAGTCGGTGCGGGCCGCCGGGCGGGCAGCGGAGACCACCGGACCGTCAGGCCGCCGGACCGTCAGCCCGCCGCGCGGTGTGCGCCGGGATCGCGGGCCGCCGGGACAGTGGGCGTCCCGGTGGTCCGGCCGCTGATCGGTCGCCGCGCGACTACTTCGCGAGCTTCAGTCCGCGTTCGGTGATGCCCGACTCGGCCTTCTGCTGGCCGGCCTTGACGCCCCCGGTGAAGTCGGACTTGGCGGTCGCGTCCTGGACGGCGGTGTAGACGTCCATCTGGTTCGGGCCCCAGGTCCAGCCGGGCACGATGGCCTCGGCCTGCTCCGAGGCGAGCGCGTACAGGTCCTGGCCGTTCAGGTACGCGGTGTCGAACTTCGCCGCCGCCACCTCACGCATCTCCGGGTTGGCCGGCAGGGCGCTGCTGGGCGACTCCAGGTCGGCGAGGCGGGCCTCGACGCCGGCCTTGTCCGTGGTGAGCCAGGTGATGAACTCGGCGGCCGCCTCGGCGTTGTCGCTGCCCTTGAGGACGCCGTAGGAGGTGCCGCCGTAGTTGCCGGTGGCGGCGGTGCCCCAGTGGGGCATGGGGGCGACGGCCCACTTGCCGGCGAGGTCGGGCATGGCGGTCTTCATGCCGCCCGCGGACCAGGAGGCGCCGAGGAAGGAGAGGGTCTTGCCGGAGGTGCGGGCCTTGGTCTCCTCGGGGCTGTAGCCGGTGTACGACTGCACGAGGTCGTCCTCGATCAGGCCGTCCCAGTAGCCGGTGACCTTGTTGGTGGCGGCGTCGTCCACGGCGGGCTTCCAGGCGTCGCCCTCGACGGAGAACCACTTGGCGCCCGCCTGCCAGGACAGGGCGGCCAGCAGCGCGGGGTCGTTCTTCGGCATGGAGGCGAGGCGGACGTTCTTGTCCTGCTTCTTGACCTTCTCGGCGGCCGTCTTGAACTCGTCCCAGGTGGTGGGGACTTCGATGCCGTACTTCTTGAACAGGTCGGTGCGGTAGTAGTAGAGCTGCGGGGCCGCGTCGTAGGGCACGGTCCAGGTCTTGCCGCCGAAGGTCACCAGGTCCTGGACGGCCTGCGGGAACTTCGTCTTGACCGTTTCGCCTGCGTATTCGGTCAGGTCGATCAGATTGCCCTGGCTGGCGAACTCGGGGACCATCTGGTACTCGATCGTGGCCACGTCGGGCGCGTTGCCCGCCTTCACGGCGTTGGCGAGCTTGCTGTAGCCCTCGGTTCCGCTGGGTATCTCGGTGAGCTCGACCTTGATGTCCTTGTGCGTCTTGTTGAACGCCTCGACGGTCGACTTGGCCCCGAGTGTCCAGGTCCAGTAGGTGAGGGTGACCGGCTTGCCGCCGTCGGCGGTGTCGGTCGAGTCGCCGCCGCCGCCGCAGGCGGTGGCGAGCAGGCCGAGGGCGGCGACAGCGGCGAGTGCGGCGGTGCTGCGGAACGAACGTGTAGTGCGCGTCATTGCACGTCTCCTACGAGACCTCGTACGGGAAGAGGCGGTCGCAGGACATCTTTTGTGCCCGGACGATCGACGTCAAGAGCGTTCGACCAAGACAATCAAAACGATCGCACAACGAACGTAACGCTCACTGAGTGATCGCAGCGCCACCGCAGGACGAGCGGATCCTCAGTACGGGCAGCAGATCGAGGTGTTGGCCGGGGCCGGGCTGCTGCCCGCCGCGGCGCTCGGCGAGCCGCTGGAGCAGCAGCTCGGCGGCCAGTTCCCCGACCGAGCGCTTCGGCGGGGCGATCGCGGTGAGCGGCACGTCGGACATGCCGGCGACCTCGTCGTCGTAGGCGATGAGCGCCAGGTCGTCCGGCACCCGGACACCGGCGGCCTGAAGCCGCGGCACCAGCACGATCGCGTCCTCGTCGCTGTGCACCAGCGCCGCTGTCACACCCCGCTTGTGCACGGCGTCGACGAGGTGGTCGACGCTCGCCTCGTAGTCGCCGTGCTCGCGCACCGCGGGGGCGTCGATGTCGACGTCGAGCCCGAGGGCCTGTACCGCGGCCCGGAATCCGGCGGAGATCTGGGTGGCGTGCGGGCCCTCCTGGAGCACCGCGGTGATCTTGCGGTGGCCGAGGGAGGCGAAGTGCCCGACGGCCACGGCGGCACCGTGGGCGCGGTCGGTGCGGACCCGGTCCAGGACGGCGGCGGGGTTGCCGGGCGGGGCCGACCGTTCGACCAGCACGGCCGGGACGTCATGCTCCAGCAGCCACTTCTCCTGGCCGCCCTCCGGTACGCCCCCGAACCAGCTGGGCGCGACGAGCAGTGCCTCCGCGCCGCCGGCGATGAGGTGCTCGGCCTGGACGGAGTCCTCCGCATCGACGTACCCGGACACCCCGAGGACGAGCCGCCCGCCCTGGGCCGCGACGGCCTCCCGGGCCCCGCGCACGATGTCCGCGAAGATGTAGTTCGTGGTCGGCACGATCATTCCGATCACCGCGCCCCCGGTCCCCGCCGGGCGCTCACGCGGTTCGACCGCCGTCTCCTCCGGCCAGACCACGGCGCCGTGCAGCCGGTGCACCCGCCCCTGGGCGGCCAGCGCCTCCACGTCCCGCCTCAACGTGACCGCGGACACGCCGAGTTCGGCGGCGAGTTCGGCGACCCTGATGCTGCGCCGTTCGCGGACGAGTTCCAGCACGCGCTCATGGCGCTGGTCGACATGGAGTCGCATGATTCCCCCTGGACAGTGGCGTGATCAGGAGCGCTTACTCTACGCCCCCAATCGTATCGATCGTTTGCGCTCAATACGATCGCGGGGCGTCGCAGACGCACCCCGAGCCACGGTCGGGGACGGCTCCTAGTCCGACGCCGTCCGCAGGGGTTCTCTCGGTTCCAGGCGAAGGTGGGCGCCCTGGCGGCGCAGTGTGCGCTGGACCAGGTGGTGGGGCACCTGGCGTGGACCTCGGCCGAGCCTGACCGACAGGGCCGCGCAGACTCCGGCCGCCTGCCCGGTCGCCATCGCGATGGGCATCACCCGGTACGAGGAGTGGGCCACGTGCGATCCCGAGATGCACCGCCCGGCGACCAGCAGCCGTTCGGTGTCCCGGGGCAGCAGACAGCGCAGCGGGATGTCGTAGAAGCCGCCGCGCGGGACGCGTTTGAGGACGGTGCCGCTGCCCCGGGGGTTGTGGATGTCGACGGGGTAGGCGCCGTGCGCGACGGCGTCGGGGAAGGAGCGCGCGGCGAGGATGTCGTGGCCGGTCAGGTGGTAGTCGCCGAGGATGCGCCGGGTCTCCCGTACGCCGATCTGGACGCCGCTCTGTGCCACGTAGGAGTCGTCGAAGCCGGGCACGCGCCGGCGCAGGAAGCGGTCGATCTGGGCCATCTGGCGGCGGGCGGCGAACTCGGCGCGGCTGAGGTCCCACACATCGGTGCCGAGCGCGCGGGTGACCCGGGTGCTGTTGACGCTGACCTCGCGGGGGTGCGGGGTGCCGAAGAACAGGATGTCCTCGCGGGGCAGCCGCAGTTCGCCCGTTTCGGTGGCCGCCTGGACGAGGTCCCACAGGCCGTGCACGCCCCGCCACTGGTCGGGGTGTTCGTTCACGTACTCGGTGAACCGCGGCTGGAGGAAGTCGACGATGCGGAACATGAGCGTCATCGGCTGCACCAGCCCGTCCTCCGGCCGGCCGATCTCGTACGGCGCTCCGCAGGCGGCGGCGATGTCGCCGTCCCCCGTGCCGTCGACGACGACGCCCGCGTCGATCACCACGGGCCCCGACTTGGTCTCGAAGACCACCCGCCAGCCGTCGTCGAGGGGCAGCGCGGTGGAGGCGAAGGAGTGGAACAGCATGCGTACGCCCACCTCGTCGAGCAGGTCGAGAAGGACGAGTTTGTAGATCTCCGGGTCGAACGGGACGGTGTAGCCGGTATCGGGGGACGGCGGCACGCAGCCGCCGCGCTCGGTGAGCCGGTCCAGCAGCAGCCAGAGGAATCCCGCCACCACGGGATCGCCCTCGCCGTGGTCGGTGGGCAGCAGCCGGCCGCTGTGCCCCGCGCCGTCGAACACGGCCTGTTTGCGCTCGTTGTGGAAGGACATCAGCGGCATGACCAGGGCTACCGTGGCGTTGCCGCCGAGGAAGCCGTAGCGCTCCACGAGCACCACGTCGGCACCGGCGTCGGCCGCCGCGTAGGCCGCCGCGGTGCCGGCCGGTCCGCCGCCGACGACCAGCACGTCCGTGCGCCCGCCGTGGCGGGCCTCGCGCGGGGGCAGGGTGACGGTGCGGTCGGGCTGGGGTCGTTGCAGGATCGGCATCGCTTCTCCCGTCGGCAGCGTGTGATGCGCCCGTCAGACCGGTCGCGAGCCCGGCGTGAACAGGCTCAGGTCGGCGCGTTCCGCCCGCACGCCGCCGTCGAGGGAGTCCAGCATGGCCCCCAGGCGCACACAGGTCTCCCGGGCCCGCTCCTGCAAGCCGAGCACCCTCGCCTTGAGGTCCTCCTGGCGCAGCGGGAACTCGTCCCAGAGCCGGTCCACCTCCGCGAGCAGCAGTCCGGCCTGCTCCCTGGCCACTCCGACCAGCGCGGGCGCCCCGGTCCGGCGTGCGAAGTCGAAGACCTTGCCGGAGTACGGCAGCGGCAGCACGGGCAGTCCGGTGAGCGCGGCGAAGATCACGACGTGCAGGCGCATGCCCACGACGATGTCCAGGTGGCTCATGAAGCCGAGGATCTCGCCGGGGCTGTAGGAGTTGTGGAGGATACGGCCGAGGTCCGGGGCGCTCATCCGGGAGAGCACGCCGTGGGCGTGGCGGACGTCCTGGCGTTCCATCGGGACGAAGACGACGTGCGCGTTCAGGCGGCGGGCGAGGAAGTCGGCGACGTCGGCGAGGAGGGCGTGGTAGTCGGCCTCGTCCAGTTTCTCGGCCGCCCGGCCGGGCTCCCGTACGGACATCCCGACCAGCCGGGAGTCCAGGGGGAGGCCTTCCTGCCGCATCATCTGCTCGGTGAACGGCTCGGGCGGCAGCAGCAGCGCGGGGTCGGCGGTGACGGTGAGGTCGCGGTCGACGCCGACCTCCTCCAGGACCAGCCGGGACTCCTCGTCGCGTACGACGACCTCGGTCATCGCGGGCAGCACAGTGCGTACGGCCTCGCGGTCGTCGGCCTCGCGCAGCGGACCCGCGCCGACGGCGTAGGCGAAGGTGGGCACCCCGCGTTCGTGTGCCGCCCGCACCAGCCGCAGATAGCGGCGCGCCTCGCCGTCGTAGAGGATCCCGCCGCCGCCCAGCACCAGCAGGTCCAGGCCGGCCAGGGTGTCGAGCATGGATTTTTGCGGAACTCCCTCCCAGTCCACCACGGCGTCGGCCGCCGGTTGATGGACGCGGGTGTGCTCGGCGTTCCGGCTGAAGACGACGAGCCGTGCCTGCGGGCGGTGGGCGCGCAGGCAGCTCAGCACGCACTTCAGGATCGCCTCGTCGCCGGTGTTGCAGCCGCCGTAGGAGCCGAGCAGGCCGATGCGCAGGTCCGGCGCGGGAGAAGGCGGGAACTGGTCGAGGGTCATCCGGAACTCCCTTGCGAAGGAGGTGCGGGGACCGGGGCGGAGTCGCCCGTAGGGACAGTATGGGCGCCGTCGCGCCGCCCGTCCTTTCCGCGGCGGGGGCCACCGTTCCGCGACGGGTACCCCTGTCACGCGGACGATGTCCGTCCGGCGGGCGGTGGCCTGTGTGGGGGCGCGCCGGGCGGGCACTCGGGTGGCCGCGGCGAGCCCGCCCGGGCCGCCGTCACGGACTGGAGGTGAAGACCATGGGTCACGGTGGGAACGTGATCGAGGAACTGGTGACCGACCATCGCGAGGTGCAGGAGCTCTTCGGCAGGATCGAGGCGCTGCCGCCCGGGCACAAGGACCGCAAGCTGTACGCCGACCAGGCCACGATGGAACTCGTGCGGCACTCCGTCGCCGAGGAGGCCTACCTCTACCCGGCCGTGCGCGAGCATCTGCCCGGCGGGGACGCGCTGGCCGACCGGGAGATCGACGATCACTCCAGGGCCGAGCAGATCATGAAGGACCTGGAGGGCTGCGAGGTCAGCGATCCCGAGTTCGACCGGCTCGTCGGCATGCTGATGACCGAGGTCCGCTCGCACATCACCGACGAGGAGGCCAACCTCTTCCCGAAGCTGCGCGCGACCTGTCCCGCAGCCACTCTCGACGACCTCGGCGACAAGGTCCGGATGGCGAAGAAGGCGGCGCCTACCCGCCCGCATCCCTCGGCCCCGGACACCCCGCCCGCCAACAAGCTGCTGGCTCCCGGCGTCGGCATGGTCGACCGGCTGCGGGACGCGCTGAGCGGGCGCGGCAAGAAGGACTGACAGTCCGACGGACCCGTGCGGGCGGCCGACTGTGCGGCGGCCGCCCGCACGAGGCAGGGCCCGGGAACCGGCGATCACCGCGTCGCACCCGGGCCCTCGTGGTGCTGACGGAGCCGATCGCGTCGAGCCGGCTCAGGACGCTCCGGCTGCCCCGGCCCGAGCCCGGCCGACGCTCGCCGCCGGCTCGCGCACCGGCAGGTGGTACACGTGGAAGGCCCGCCCGATGACCGGCTGGGCCACATTGCGCACCTTCACTCCGCCGCTGGTCAGGCCGTGCTCCGTGCCCAGATGGGCATGTCCGTGCACCGCGAGGTCGGCACCGGCCGTGTCGATCGCCTCGGCCAGGAGATAGCTGCCGAGGAACGGATAGATCTCGGGCGGCTCACCGGCCAGGGTGTCCGGCACCGGGGAGAAGTGCGTGAGGGCGACGCGTACGTCGCAGTCCTGCTCGCCGAGCTCTTCCAGCGACCGGCACAGGGCGTCGGCACACCGGCGCGAGTACCGGACGAACTCCTTCATGATCGGCTCGCCGAACTCCCCTGCGCAGCGGCCGACGAACCCGCCCCCGAACCCCTTCGTACCGGCCACCCCGATCCGGGCGCCGTCGCGGCCCACCACCGTCGACTGTCCTTCGAGGACGTGCGCGCCCGCGTCCCGGAGCACGGCGCTGACCTCCTCGGGGCGGTCGTCGTGATGGTCGTGGTTGCCCAGGACCGCGACCACCGGCACCCCGAGCCCCTCGATCTCCCGGGCGACCACCCGGGCCTCGTCCACGGTGCCGTGCCGGGTGAGGTCGCCGGCGAGCAGCAGGACGTCGGCGGTCTCGGGCAGCGTCTCGAAGGAGGGCCGGAGCACGCCCTGGCTCTCGGGCCCCAGGTGGATGTCGCCGACCGCCGCGACCCGGATCACGGGAGGTCCTCGGCGTGATCGGGCGTGGAGGCGTCCGCGACCACGAGGTCGAAGTGGACGGGGTGGTCCGGCAGCTCCTCACGGGCGAGCCGGATCACCTCGTCGCGGTAGTGGGCGGAGGGGACCGTGCCGGTCAGCAGCACCGCTTCGCCCCGGATCTCGATCCGTACGCCCAGTTCGCCGAGGGTTCCGGCGGCCAGATGGTCGGTGAGATGGGCGACCCGGTAGTCCAGGTGGTGCGCTCCGCCGGTGCCGGGGGCGGGCCCTGGGTGGGGGTGGTTCATCGCTCCTCCTTACGGGGTTCGATGACGTTCAGGCGCTCCAGGAGGAAGAAGAACGCGGCGGGCATGGGCTCGTCCCCGCAGTCGCGGCGTACGGCCTCCCAGTCCACCTTCTCGCGCACGGCCCGGGCGACGGCGAGCACCGGCCCGAAGTCGCAGTAGTGCTCCGAGAAGGCCTCGATGAGGCCCCGCATCAGATCGGTCGCGGCGAGGACGGGCATGTGGACCGAGTCGACCGCGAGATGCTCGGCCCGGGTCAGCAGCGCGGTGGTGACCGGGCGGTGCGCCAGCTCGAAGAGGAAGTCGACCTCCTGGCCCAGGCACGTGGTCTTCATCAGCCAGTCCTCGGGCGGTGTGCGCACCGTCAGGCCGGCTGCGGCCAGCGTGTCCGAGACGGCTGCGGCGTCCTCGCGCCGGACGCAGAAGTCGGCGTCGTGCTGAAGCCGTGCGCCGGCGCCGTGGGCGTAGGCGGCCACGCTTCCGGCGAGGGCGAACAGGTGGCCGCCGCCCTTGAGCAGCCCGCCGATCCGCTTGGCCGCCTCCAGGATCGCCTGGCTTCTGTCCTGCGGCAGATCACTGTCGCCGGAGTCGGGCCGATCGGGCAGCGGCAGCCGCACGGGCTCCGGCGGGGGCGAGCTCTCCTGTGCCGCGCTCCCGGAGACCGGATGGAGTTCGGGGAGCACCGCTCGCCGTGTCGGCGCGGGGCTTTCGCCGTTCTGCGTCATGGCCTCTCCCTTCACGGCGCGCCGGTCCCGGTCAGTGCCTCTGCCAGGGCGGGGGCGGACTGGGATGCGGCATCGAGTACCCGGCTGCGGAGGCGTTCACGCCGAGGCTCGCGACGCCACGCGCGGCGCCCTCGATCCAGCGCAGGCGGTCACGCGGAGACACCTGGCGCCGCGTCCGGCGGCCTCAACCCGGCGGAAACATTCACGCCGACACTCCCGACGCCACGGTCCGGCGCCCTCGCACCCAGCCGAGCAGGACCACCGAGCACACGGCCGCGAAGGCGCACCACGTGGAGACGAACTCCGTCCGCCACAGCACGGCACAGATCAGCGCGCCCACGGCGACCAGAACGCCGAGGCCCACCAGACCGCGGTCGCCGGAGAGCAGGAGTGAGCCGATGGTGGCGAGCAGGTATCCGGCGATCAGCAGCCCGGGGTGCGACAGGTCCAGGACGTAGCCGACGGTGTGGCCGCGGATCTCCGCTCTCACCGGGCGTGTGGCGAGGGCGTGGGCGAGCACGGCCGCGGTGGCGATTCCGACGGCCAGGGGCGCCAGCAGTCCGGGGCGGGCCTGCGGGGGCGCGGCGGCGAGGACGCCCGCCGGTACCCAGAGCGGGAGCAGCGGAAGGGCGATGACCGCCCAGGCGACGGTGGCCGGGCCGGTCCCGCCGTCCCCCGCCCAGACCGCCGCCTCGACCAGCTGGTGGGCGCCCAGCAGCAACGGCAGCGCGGCCAGTGGCAGATCACGGACGTGTCGGACCCGCGCCACGCAGGCCACGCCGACGGCGGCTATGCCGACGCCCGCCACGAGGTCGGCCTCCGCACTCCAGCACATCGCTCCCCCGGGGTCGAAAGGGCAGTGCTTCCATCTTCTCCTGTCCACGCCAAGTGCACTCAGTTCCCCGTCAGCACAGCACTGAGTGCCATATGGGGTGATCAGGTGCTACGTTCCCGGCCATGAGCTCCAGCAGTGCGGCGCCCGGTCGCGGCGAGAAGGCGGAGGCGGTGGCCGTGAAGCCGCCGATGCGGGAGGCGCTGGTCGCGGCGGCCTTTCAGCTGTTCCTGGAGCGGGGGTACGAGCAGACCACGGTGGACGACATCGTGGCGCTGGCGGGGGTGGGGCGGCGGTCGTTCTTCCGGTACTTCCCGTCCAAGGAGGATGTCGTCTTCCCGGACCACGAGCGGTGCCTGGCCGACATGACGGCCTTCCTGGCCGCCGGTGAGCAGGACGCGGAGCCGGTGCGCCGGGTGTGCGACGCGGCCCGTCTGGTGCTGCGCATGTACGCGGAGAATCCGACCTTCTCGGTGCAGCGTTACCGCCTCACCAAGCAGGTGCCGGGTCTGCGCGCCTACGAGTTGTCCGTGGTGTGGCGCTACGAGCGGGCGCTCGCCGAGTATCTGCGGGCGCGTTTCGCGGCCCGGCGCGACGGCACGCTCCAGGCCGATGTGATCGCGGCCGCCGTGGTCGCGGCGCACAACAACGCGCTGCGCTCCTGGCTGCGTTCGGACGGCCGCAGCGACGCGAGCGCCACCGTCGATCACGCGCTCGGCTATGTGCAGTCCGCCTTCGGCGCCGCTCCCGCGCCGCGGGCCGACGAGGAGCCCGACGACGTGGTGGTCGTGGTCTCGCGCCGGGGTGCGCCGCTGTGGCGGGTGGTCCAGGAGATCGAGACCACCCTGGGACGCGGCTCAGATTGAGGGTACGCAGTGCCTTTACCTGTGGCACTGAGTGCCATACGCTGCTGGTGTGCACGGTGGCACGGCGACCGGGCACGTGCGTGCGCGGCCGTCCCGCGCGCGTGGATCTCCGGCCGAGCGCAGGGAGTTGACCAGCGTGTACCACCACTCAGGAAGCGTGGCCCGTCCGACCGCCGGCTCCGCGGTCGGCGTGCTCGAAGCCACCGGCGCGGCCCAGGACTCGGACGCCATGGTCTTCCAGCGCTGCACCTGGTGCGGCACCGCGATGTACCACCGGCTGCTGTGTCCGGTCTGCCAGGGCAGCGACCTGCGCACGGAGCGCAGCGAGGGCACCGGGACGGTGCGCCACTCCACGGTGGTGCACCGCAACACCCCGGCCGCGCGCAATGTGTCGCTGATCGAGATGGCCGAGGGGTTCGTGGTGCGCGGCCGGGTCATGGGCCCGCCGATCGGCATCCACAGCGGGGACCGCGTCCGGCTCTCGCAGGCCAAGGACCCGGTCCGCGGCGAGCCCGTCTTCCAGCTGGTCGACGAGCCCTACCGCGCCTGGACCTGAGCGCGGTCGGGGCAGCCGTACGACTTCGTCGGCGGCGACGGTACGGGCTTCTCGGTGACCGCCCGTTGACCGCCCGCGACCGCCCGTTGACCGCCCGCGACCGCCCGTTGACCGCCCGCGACCGCCCGTTGACCGCCCGTTGACCGCCCGCGACCGCCCGTTGACCGCCCGTTGACCGCCCGTTGACCGCCCGTTGACCGCCCGTTGACCGCCCGTTGACCGCCCGTTGACCGGCAGTCCTACGGCGTGAGCGTCACGCGGATGCCGACCGTGCCGTCCGCGCCCCGGCGGATCCGGCTGCCGAGCAGGGTGAGGCGGCCGACGATGCCGTACTTGCGGGCGATGAGCTTGCGGTAACGGGCCACGGTCTCCCGGTCGGTGATCTCGGCGGTGGCCGGGATCTGGTCGCCGGTCGGCCTGCCCCGCAGGTCGCAGGGGCCGACGAGGACATCGGCGCGGGCCCGGATGCGCTTGACCTTCCAGGAGTCGGCGACCGTCCACGCGCCGAGTCCGTCGCCGTCGGGCACCACCCACACCGGGGTGGGCACCGGGGTGCCGTTCTTGCGGTAGCTGGTGATCAGCAGGTACTGGCCGGTGCCGAGCCGCTCCAGCGGCGTGTCGTCCATGGACGGCAGTTTAAGCGGGAGCTTCGCGGTCCCCTCGTGAGGGATGCTGGGTCTGGGCACACGACAGGGGGCTGCGCGGTGACGGGAAGCGACGGGGACCGGCGACCGGCGGCGAACGGCCGGCCGGTCGAGGTGTGCTGCGACGAGTCGGGCTCGGACGGCGAGAACCTCACCGGCGGCAACACGGATGTGTTCGCGCATGCCAGTGTGCGGCTGCCGGTGCCGGAGGCCGCCGCCTACGTGCAGGAGATCCGGGACCGGATCCGCTCCCCCGCCGAGGAGTACAAGGCGAACCACCTGCTCAGGGAGAAGCACCGGGCGGTCCTGGAGTGGCTGCTCGCCCCCTCGGGGCCGATCCACGGCACCGCCCAGGTGCATCTGACGGAGAAGGCGTACTTCGTGGTGGACCGGGCGGTGGACCTGCTGCTCGGGGACGGGACGCAGGCCGTGGCGCTCTACCGGCGCGGGCGGGAGCTGTTCGGGGACGAAGCCTGGCGGGAGTTCCTCCTGGCGGCCAACCAACTGCTGCGGGTGCGCAACTTCGGCGAGCCCGAGGCTCCGGTCGACGCCTTCTTCCGTACCGTCGGCGCGCTGCGGCCGGTGGCCGCCCCGGGTGAGGTGGGCCAGACGCTGGGGCGGATCGCGGCGGCCCGGTCCCGCGCGGACTCCTACCGGGCGGCGCTGCCGACCCTGATTCCGGTGCTCAACCCCCTGCTGCCCGCCATCGTCGCCACGGCCGCCTACTGGAGCGCGGGCGGGGCCGCCGTACGGATCGTGCACGACCGGCAGAACATGCTGACGCCGGAGCGCATCGCCTGGATCGAGGAGCGGGCCCGCCTGGCCGGAATCCGCCTCACCGGGGTCCAGCTGGTGGTCTCCCGGGAGGATCCGCGGGTGCAGCTCGCCGACTTCCTCGCCGGGATCGCCCGCAAGATCGCCTCCGACGAGCTCAACGGCCGCGGCGACCCGGAACTGACCGCCCTGCTGCGCCCGTATGTGGATCCGGCGTCCGTGTGGGGCGACCAAGCCAGCTGGACCCTGCTCGGGCCGGGTTGTGCAGCCCCCTCGGCAAACATCAACTCGGCCGTCTAGATTGCCGGTTGACAGCTACCGATCCAGCCATCGCAGGAGCCGTCCCGTGAGGGAGAACCCGCCGGCCAACCAGGCCGCGTCGCTGTGCACCCGCATCAACACCCTCCAGCCGCACACGGCCCGGATCTGGAACTACTGGCTGGGCGGCGGGGACTACTACGAGGTGGACCGCATCGCCGGTGACCGGATCCGGGAACTGCATCCGGCCATCGGCGACTACGCCCGCGCCGACCGGCTCTTCCTGGGCCGCGCGGTACGACACCTCGTTGTCGAGGCCGGAATCCGCCAGTTCCTCGACATAGGGACCGGGCTGCCCACCGCGGACAACACCCACGAGGTCGCCCAGCGCCTGGCCCCGGACGCCAGGATCGTCTACGTCGACAACGACCCGCTGGTACTGGTCCACGCCCGGGCCCTGCTCACCAGCTCCCCCGAGGGCCGTACCGACCATCTCGACGAGGACCTGCGCAACCCGGAGGCAATCCTGGAACGCGCCGCCGCCACCCTGGACTTCAGCCGCCCGGTCGGTCTGCTGCTGCTCTCGGTGCTGATCTTCCTCCGCGACGAGGAGGATCCGTACGGGATCGTGCGGCGGCTGCTGGACGCGCTGCCGCCGGGCAGCCATCTCGCCTTGTCGCACACGGTGACCAGCCCGGCGATGCCGGACGTGGACCGGGCCGTGCGGTTCTGGAACGAGACCGGCACGCCCCGGCTGACCCAGCGCTCCCCCGAAGCCGTCGCCCGCTTCTTCGACGGACTCGAACTCCTGGAGCCGGGTGTGGTGTCGTGCTCGCGCTGGCGCCCGGAGGGCAGCGAACCGGCGGAGGTGGCGCTGTACGGCGGGGTCGCCCGCATGCGGTGAACGCTCGGGCGCCCGGCCGCGTATGGAGTGCGGGCCCTCAACTCCGGGAGGGCCCCGCGGTGTTGTCACCGCGCTGCTCGGGTTCGGGAGCCAGGCATGGGGCACGCACGACGACGGATCGTCCGGCGAGTGACACGGCTGGCGGCCGTCGGAGGTCTGCTGCTGGGCTCGGCGATGGTGACGCGCGCCGTCGCGAGCGAGCCGTCCGACCCGTCCGCCGCACCGGGCGCGACCGTGCGCTCGGCCGTGGACACGGGCGCCGATCTCGTCGAACGGCTCGGCACCTCCCGTACGGCGGGCAGCTGGATCGGCGCCGACGGACGGCCGGTCGTCGCGGTGACCGACGAGCGGGCCGCCGACGAGGTACGCCGGGCGGGCGGCCGGCCGAAGATGGTGTCCCACAGCATGAACGAGCTCAAGTCGGCGACCTCGACGCTGGGTTCGGCGCCCCGGGTGCCCGGTACGGCCTGGGCGCTGGACTACCGGTCCAACCAGGTGGTGGTACGGGGCGACAGCACCGTCTCTTCGGACGACTGGTCGCAGCTGACGCAAGTCGCGGGCGGCATCGGCACCTTCGTCCGGATGGAGCGCACCGAGGGCACCTTCACCACCCGGCTGAACGGCGCGCTGCCCATCCTGTCGACCGCGGGCCGCTGCTCGGCGGGCTTCAACGTGACCGACGGGCGGCGGGACTTCATTCTCACGGCCGGGCACTGCGGGCCCAACGGCTCGGTGTGGTTCACCGACAGCCGCGGCCGGGAACAGGTCGGCAGCACGGTCCGGCAGAGCTTCCCCGGCGGCGACTTCTCGCTGGTGCAGTACGCGAGCGGGGACGCGGGAGACGGCGCCGACGTGGTGGCCATCGGCGAGGGCCAGGGGGTGCGGATCACCGGGGCGGGCGATCCGTCGGTCGGGCAGCGGGTGTTCCGCAGCGGCAGCACCAGCGGGCTGCGGGACGGCACGGTGACCGCGCTGAACGCGACGGTGAACTATCCCGAGGGCACGGTGACCGGGCTGATCGAGACGAATGTGTGCGCGGAACCCGGGGACAGCGGCGGGCCGATGTTCTCGGAGGGCGTCGCGCTCGGTCTGACCTCGGGCGGCAGCGGGGACTGTGCCTCGGGCGGGACGACGTTCTTCCAGCCGGTGACCAAGGCGCTGGCCGAGGTGGGCGTCCAGCTGATCACCGCGGCCCCGCAAGGCGCGGGCGCGGGAGCCGGGCAGCAGAGTGCGGCGCCCTCGCCTCAGCCCTCGGCGTCGGCCACGCAGAGCGCGATCGCGCCCGGGGCGGCCTCGCCGGGGTCGTCGGCGCCGGTCGGCGGCGGGGTCGAGGGGTCGCAGCTGCTGGCCCGGCTGGCCGATCCGCGGAATGTGGGGCCGGGGCTGCTGATCATCGCGGGGTCGCTGGTGGCGCTGGCGGCGACGCGGTTCATCCGGGCGGAGCAGGACCGCAAGGCGTATCAGCGGTACTACTCGGCGACTTGGGGGTGAGGGGGCGGCGCGCCTGGGATGAGGCGGCGCCGTCACTTTCGTGGGGAAGTAAAAGGGGCACCCGTCAAGTCGGGGTGCCCACGGGGGTCTTCGAGGCTCGGCGGTCCTCGGGGAGCGTCAGGCCGCGTTCACCGGCTGCGGGGCCGCTGCGGCCCACTCCATGACGAGTCGCTGGTACTCCTCGCGCTCCTCGACGCTCAGTGTCCCGCCCGCCCGGCGCCACAGGGCCCGGATCTCCTCGTTGACCTCGTCAGCCGATCGATCGGAAACGGGTTCAACACTGGTGGACATGTTGTGAAGCATACGGCCACGGAGGTGAAGGCGACGTGAGCAAGCAGGGCCAATGCGGACATAACGGACCGTGTTGCTGATCACGTCCGATCACGGCCATACCTCAAGGCCCGCACCCCCGTTCAGGCTTCGGCCGCGCCCAGCACCAGCACCTGGATGGCGAGGACGGCGGCGCCGCGCGCCCAGTCATGGAAGTCGGACATCCTGGTCTCCAGGTCGACGGGGGCGGCCAGCGGGTGGCGGTGGTCACAGATGGTCTGCGTCACCTTGTCCCCGGCGACGTCCATCAGGCCGACCCCCTCGCCGGCCAGCAGGATCCGCTGCGGCATGGCGAAGTTGGCGATCTGCGCGACCAGGATGCCGAGGGCGCGGGCCGCTTCGTCGACGACCCGGGCGGGCAGCGGGTCCCCGGCGGCGGCGAGCCTGAGGATCTCCTCGTACGTCCAGTCCCGGCCGGTGCCTGCCTGCACCTGGTAGCGGATGTTGGGGATGGTGAGCATCGACACAGCGCTGCCGCGGGCGCCGTCCGGGGTGAGCGGACCGTGCGGATCGATGATCCAGTGCCGGCCGAAGCCGCGGTCCTCCTCGTCGCAGGGCACCCGCCGGCCGCCGAGGACCAGTGAGTAGCCGAGCCCTGCGCCGATGGTGAGCACGACGAACCGGTCGAGACCGCGCCCCGAGCCGAACCAGGTCTCGGCCTCGGTGAGGGCGGCGACGTCGTTCTCGACCACGACGGGCAGCCCGGCGCGCTCCTCGACGAGCGCGGCCAGCGGGACGTCCCGCCAGTTCAGGAAGGGGGATTCGGCGACGACGGTGCGGCCCTGGACGAGGCCGCCGACACCGATGCCGATCCCGGCGAGCCGGGGGAAGTCACGGGCGAGCTCGGCGGTCATCTCCGCCAGCAGGTCGGCGACTTCGGCGGGGTCGTGCGTGGTGAGCGGGCGGTCGAGGCGGGCGACGATGTCGCTCCTGAGGGTGGTGACGACGCCGTAGACCATGTCGGCGGTGATCTTGTAGCCGACGAAGGAGCGGGACTCGGCGACGACGTCGAGGGGCTGGGAGGGGCGGCCCTGGCGGACCTCGGCCGGGGTGCCCGCCTCGGGGACCTCGACGAGCAGTCCGGACTCGATCAAGGGCTTGGTGAGCCGGGTGAGGCTGCCGGGCGAGAGGTTCAGGCGCCGGGCGAGTTCGGTGCGCGACAGCGGTCCGCCGACGAGCACCTCGATCGCCACCGAGCGCTCTCCCGCGCTCAGCGGAAGCCAGTCGGCGACGGCTGCGGTCATGACGTTCGGCCCTCTCGTCTTCTCGTACGTCTTCTCGTACAGATTTTTTCACCACGGAAACAACAAGGTCACTGTACGGCCGGGGACCCGGCCGGGAAAAGATGTCCGCACGCCCCTTGACGGCCAGATTCTTTCGCCTCAAAAGTAAGTGACCGAGGACGAGCCGCCGCGGACGAGGGAGTCTCCCGATGACCATCGCCTCCAGCAGCCCACCGTCGCGCCTGCCCCTGGGCGGCGCCGAGGGGGCACGGACCAGGCCGAAAACCGAACGGGCGGGGGCCCGGGAAGCGAGGGGCGACGGGCGGCTTGCCGCCGTCTTCCTCGCACCCGCCCTGCTCGGCTTCGTGGTCTTCCTGCTCTGGCCCACGCTGCGGGGCATCTATCTGAGCTTCACACGCTTCAACCTGCTCACCCCGGCCGAGTGGGTGGGCCTGGACAACTACGTGCGGATGGTCAACGACCCCATCTTCTGGGACTCGTTGTGGGTCACCGTCGAGTACGTGGTCATCAACATCGGCGTCCAGACGGCGGCGGCGCTCGCCATCGCCGTCCTGCTGCAGCGGCTGACGCAGTCGGCGGTGCTGCGCGGCATCGTGCTGACGCCCTATCTGATGTCCAACGTCGTCGCGGGCATCGTCTGGCTGTGGGTGCTCGACACCCAGCTCGGCATCGGCAACGAGATCGTCGCCGCGGTCGGCGCCGACCGGATCCCCTTCCTCGCCGACGAGACCTGGGCGATCCCGACGATCGCTCTGATCAATGTGTGGCGCCATGTCGGCTACACCGCGCTGCTGTTGTTCGCCGGGCTCCAGGCGATCCCGAACGACATGTACGAGGCGGCCAAGGTGGACGGCGCGAGCGAGTGGCGGATGTTCTGGAGGATCACCATGCCGCTGCTCAGGCCGGTCCTCGCGGTCGTCTTGATCATGACGGTGATCGGTTCCTTCCAGGTGTTCGACACGGTCGCCGTGACGACCGCGGGCGGACCCGCCAACGCCACCAATGTGCTCCAGTACTACATCTACGGCGCCGCCTTCGGCCGTTTCCAGTTCGGCTACGCCTCCGCGATGTCCGTGGCCCTGCTCGTCGTGCTGAGCGCGATCACATTCCTCCAGTACCGGCTCACCCGGGCCGGCCAGACCGACCTCGGCTGACGGAAGGGAGCAACCGACATGACTGCCGTGACGGCGACCACCACGAAGATACGGGCCTCCCGGCCCCGCAGGCTCTCCCCCGGCCGGATCGTGGCCTGGACGGCGATGGCCGCGATCGTGCTGATCACCCTGCTGCCGTTCTACTGGATCCTGCGCACCGCGCTCTCCTCCAACACCGCGCTCGCCGCCCACCCCGGCAACCTGCTCCCCGTCGACCTGACGACCGGCGGTTTCGAACGGGCCCTGGGTCTTCAGTCCACCGAGGAGGCCATCGCCCAGGGCGGCTCGGGCGGCGGGCTGAAGTTCTGGCGCTATCTGATCAATTCGGTCATCGTGTCGACCCTGATCACCGTCTGCCAGATCTTCTTCTCCGCCATGGCCGCCTACGCCTTCGCACGGCTGCGCTGGCGCGGCCGGGACAAGGTGTTCGCCCTGTTCCTCGCCGGGTTGATGGTGCCGACCATCTTCACGCTGCTGCCGAACTTCGTGCTCATCAAGGAACTCGGCCTGGTCGACAACCTGTTGGGCGTCGCCCTGCCGACGATGTTCATGACCCCGTTCGCGGTGTTCTTCCTGCGCCAGTTCTTCATGAACGTGCCCCGCGAGGTCGAGGAGGCGGCCCTGCTCGACGGGGCCGGAAAGATCCGGATCTTCTTCCGGGTCATGCTGCCGATGGCGTCCACCCCGATCCTCACGCTGGGCGTGCTGACGTACATCACCGCCTGGAACGACTACTTCTGGCCGCTGATGGTGTCCTACAGCGACAGCTCGCGCGTGCTCACCGTGGCCCTGGCGATCTTCCGGGCGCAGACCCCGCAGACCGGCTACGACTGGTCCGGTCTGATGGCGGCCACGCTCATCGCCGCGCTCCCGATGCTGCTGCTCTTCGGGTTCTTCGCGCGCCGCATCGTCAGCACCATCAGCTTCACGGGCGTCAAGTAAGGGGACTGGCATGCGAATTGGTACCGTCGTGGCGCTGACCGGAGCGCTCGCGTTGTCCCTGGTGTCCGGATGCGCGCAGGGCGGCGCGGCCGGGTCGGGCGGGAACACGGTGACGTACTGGCTGTGGGACGCCAACCAGCTGCCCGCGTACCAGGCCTGCGCCAAGGACTTCGAGAAGCGGAACCCGGGCCTGAAGGTGAAGATCACCCAGCTGGGCTGGGCCGACTACTGGACCAAGCTGACCGCCAGCTTCATCGCGGGCACCGAACCGGACGTCTTCACCGACCACATCCAGAAGTTCGGCCAGTTCGCCGACCTGAACGTCCTCGAACCGCTGGACGACCTGGGCATCGACGACTCCGCCTACCAGGAGGGCCTGGCCGCCAACTGGAAGGGCCAGGACGGCCATCGCTACGGCGCCCCGAAGGACTGGGACACCGTCGCCCTCTTCTACAACGAGAAGATGACCGAGGAGGCCGGCCTCACCGCCGAGGAGCTGGGCACCCTCTCCTGGAACCCCGAGGACGGGGGCACCTTCGAGAAGGCCATCGCCCACCTCACCGTCGACAAGAACGGCAAGCGGGGTGACGAGGAGGGCTTCGACAAGAACAACGTCAAGGTGTACGGCCTCGCCACCGGCGGCGCGGGCGACAGCGACGGACAGACCACCTGGAGCCCGTTCGCCGCCTCGGCGGGCTGGCGCTACACCGACAAGGCCCGCTGGGGCACCGAGTACCAGTACGGTGACAAGAGCTTCCAGTCGGTGATCGACTGGTACTTCGGCCTGGCGAAGAAGGGCTATCTCGCGCCCTTCACCGACTACACCGACGGCGCCAACCCGGCCAACGCCCAGCTCGCCGCCGGCAAGGCGGCGACCTCCTTCGACGGCGCCTGGATGATCTCCACGTACTACGGCACCAAGGGCCTCGACGTCGGCACCGCCGTCACCCCCACCGGACCGACCGGCAAGCGCGCCACGATGATGAACGGCCTCGCCGACTCCATCACCAAGAACGCCGACAACAAGGCGGGCGCGAAGAAGTGGGTCCAGTACCTGGCCTCCAACGAGTGCCAGAAGACCGTCGGCGGCTACGGCATCGTCTTCCCCGCGACCCCCGACGGCACCCAGGCCGCGGTGGCCGCGTACGAGAAGAAGGGCATCGACGTGTCCGCGTTCACCGAACCGGTCACCGACCAGCAGGACTCCACCACCTTCTCCTTCCCGATCACCGACTACGCGGCGGACGTCTACGCCCTGATGCGCCCCGCCATGCAGGACGTCTTCGCCAACGACGCCCCGGTGAGCGGGCTGACCAAGACCAACGACCAGATCAACTTCATCCTCGGCCAGTGAAAGGCACTGACTCCATGACGTTCTCCCTCGGCATCGTCGGCGCCGGGCAGTTCTCCGGCAGCTTCGCCAAGCTGTTCCTCGCCCACCCCGGCGTCAGCGACGTCCATGTCACCGACCTGCTGCCGGAGCGGGCCGAGCAACTGGCGGCCGCCGAAGGGCTGTCGGGCACGTTCCCCAGTTACGAAGCGATGCTGGAGTCGAAGGCGATCGACGCGGTCGCGATCTTCACCCAGCGCTGGACCCACGGCCCGCTCGTGCTCCAGGGCCTGAACGCCGGCAAGCACGTCTACTCCGCCGTCCCCATGGCGATCACCACGGAGGAGATCGCCGCGATCATCGAGGCGGTCAAGGCGACCGGACTGACCTACATGATGGGCGAGACCAGCCAGTACAACCCGGCGACCGTCCACGCCCGCAACCAGATCGCCGAGGGCGCCTTCGGGCGGATCTTCTACGCCGAGGGCGACTACGTCCACGACATGGATCTGGGGTTCTACGAGGCGTACCAGTACAGCGGCGGCGAGAACTGGAAGGCCACCGCGTCCTATCCCCCGCTGCTGTACCCGACGCACGCGGTGGGCGGCGTGCTCGGTGCCTGGCAGACGCACGCGGTGAGCGTGTCGGCGATCGGGGTCGTGGACGAGCGGGGTGACGGCGTCTTCGACAAGAGCGTCAGCCAGTTCGGCAACGATGTGTCCAACGCCACCGCGCTGTTCGAGGTGGCGGGCGGCGGATCGTTCCGTACGAACGAGTTCCGGCGGGTCGGATACCCCTCCCACATACGGGAGTCGCGTTTCCGCTTCTTCGGGACGGAAGCGAGCATGGAACAGCTCGCCACGGTCGCCTTCTGGCAGGACAAGAACGGGGTGAAGGACATCAGCGAACTGCTGGAGCCCAAGTCCACGCTGTCCCCCGACGACCCGTCGCTCCAGCACATCGCACCGGAACTGCGGGCCGCCTTCACCTCGGGTTCGGCACCGGTGCACGAGCGTTCGCGCCTGCCGCGGGAGTTCGACAACCTGCCCAACGGCCACGAGGGCAGCCACCACTTCCTGGTGGACGACTTCGTGACCGCGGTCAACACCCGCACCCTGCCGTCCGTGAACGCGTGGGTCGCGGCCCGCTACACCCTGCCGGGCGTCATCGCCCACGAGTCGGCGCGGCAGGGTGGGGCGAGGCTGACGATCCCGGACTTCGGGGACGCGCCGCTGGCGTGAGGCGGTGAGGCCGGTGCCGTGCGGGTCCCGTGCGGCACCGGCCCTGTCATCCGGTACGCCGCGGTGGCCCGCCCATTCCCGCGTCACGGGCCCGGGCGACGGCCGCGGCCCGGTCGGCGACCTGGAGCTTGCAGAGAATCGCCGACACATGGTTGCGGACCGTCTTCTCCGCCAGGACCAGGCGCCCGGCGATCTGATGGCTGCCGAGGCCCAGCGCGACCAGGTCCAGGACCTCCCGTTCCCGCTCGGTCAGTTCGGGGAAGACCTGAGCCGCGTAGTCGCGGTGCGCGCCGGTGAAGAAGTCGACGATCCTGCGGGCCACGGCCTGGCCGTACACGGCGTTGCCCGAGGCGACGGTGAGGACGGCGCGCACGATCTCGGCGCTGTCGGCGTCCTTGAGGAGATATCCGCGGGCGCCGGCGCGCAGCGGCAGGACGGGACGCGGGCGTACGCTCAGGTGCCCGGTTTGCGGCCGTACACGAAGACGTCGTCGCCCTTCTTCAGCAGGGACCAGTACTTCTTGGCGGCGGTCTTGGTCATGTTGACGCAGCCGTGGGAGCCGGGCGGCCCTCCGGGGGCAGGGCCCGCCGGAAGCCCGTGTTGACCGCCGTGAGCCCGCCGTCCACCACCAGCGTCGTCCCCGTGATCCAGGACGCGTCGCGGGAGGCGAGGAAGGTGACCGCGGCGGCGATGTCGTCCGGTTCGCCGACGCGGCCCAGGGGGTACGCCTGCCTGAGCGCGTCGAGTTCGTCGTCGCGGCCCGCCCAGGCGGTGGTGCGTACGGTGCCCGGGGCCACCAGGTTGACGCGGACTCCCCGGGGTGCCGCGTGACCGGCAAGGGTACGGGTCAGAGATCCGAGGCCCGCCTTCGCGGCGCTGTAGGCGTGGTTGCCGAAGCTCTGGATGCCGTTGACGGAGCCGATGGAGACGATGGCGCCGCGGCCCGAGGCCGCCAGGTGGGGCAGGGCGGCGCGGCAGCAGCGGTAGGCGCCGGTCAGGGTGAGGTCGAGGTCGCGGGCCCAGACGTCGTCCGGTTCGTCCTCGAAGAGGGGCGCATCGGGGGTGCATCCGTAGGCGTTGTTCACCAGGACGTCGAGGGAGCCGAACGCCGTCACGGCGTGGGCCACGGCCGCCTCGACGGACGCGCGGTCGCCCACGTCGCAGACGTACGCCTGTGCCGTCAGGCCCTCGTCCCGCAGCGTCGCCGCCGTGCGCTCGGCCTCCTGCTCGTCCACGTCCGTCACGAGCACCCGTGCGCCCTCCGTGGCGAACCGGCGGGCGGTGGCGGCGCCGATGCCACGGGCGGCTCCGGTGACGAGAACTGCGTACCCGTCGAAGCGTGTGGTGTCCGTCATGTCAGAACCGTAGCGCCGTCGAGATCAACTCGGCAGATATCGTGCACCCATGTCTGTCTTCCTCCAACAACTGCCCGCTCTGATAGGCGTCGTGGTCGGCGCGCTCGGCTCCTACCTGGCACTCGTGCGCAGCGACCAGGCCCGGTTCGGGCGGGAGCAGGCGGCGCGGTGGGAGGAGCGGCGGCTGGCGGTGTACGGGGACTACGCGCGGTCGGTGAAGAAGACCGTCACGGTGACGTACCGGGTCGCTGCCGCACTGGGCTGCGGCACGCATCCGGACCCGCTCTCCCTCGACGAGGCCAAGCCACTGCTCGCCGAGGCGAACGACGGCCGGGATCCCTCGGGCGAGGCGCTGCTCATGCTGGGCAGCGTCGAGGTGGTGGACAGGGCACGGGCGTGGGTGGTGACGGTGATGGAGATGGAGCGGTACGTGCGCGAGGGCCGGCGGGATCCGGAGGCCTGGCAGGCGCTGCTGGCGCGGCAGCGCGCCGGGCGTGAGGGCTACTACACGGCGGTGCGCGAGGACTTGGGCCTGCCGCCGGGCCACGCGGCACGCTGGCGGCTCCCGGTGACGCAGCCGGCGCCTCCTCAGCGGTAGCCGGTCGTGTCGGCCGGTTTGCCCGCGTCCTGGACCTCGGCCAGATAGCGCCATGCGTCGGGCCGGCTGCCGTCGAGGTCGGTGAAGCCGTACTCCTGGGCCAGGCCTCCGCTGGAGAGGGAGGCGCCGTTGAAGCGGGCCACGTCGGGGTCGGCGGCGAGGGCGGCGACGGCGCGGCCGGCATAGCGCGGGGTCTCCGAGATCGCGAAGTGCGGGACGCGGGTGAGGGCGTCGCGCCAGTTGTCCTCGCGGACCTCGAAGGCGTCGAGCATCATCTCCGAGCGCAGCCAGCCCGGGGTGAGGGCGAGGGCGGTCGCGCCGCGTGGGCCGAGTTCATGGCCGAGGGAGAAGGCCATCCGCAGGACGGAGGCCTTGGCGAGGTCGTAGAAAAAGGAGTTGCGGTAGTGGTCGCGGTTGTAGTCGGCGGTGCCGTCGGTCATCTCGACGACCAGTCCGCCGGGGTGGCGCAGCAGCAGGGGCAGGGCGTGGTGGCTGGTGATGGCATGGGTCTCGACGGCGAGGCGGAGCAGTCGTAGGCCCTTGTCGAGGTCGTGTTCCCAGATCGGGACGTCCCAGCCGAAGAGCTTCTCGCCGCCCCAGACGTCGTTGACGAGGACGTCCAGGCGGCCCTGTTCGCCCGCGATGCGGTCGACGAGCGCGCGGACCCGGTCGGGTTCGAGATGGTCGGTGGGTACGGCGATGCCGTGGCCGCCGGCCTCGGTGACGAGGTCTGCGGTGTCCTCGACGGTCTCCGGGCGGTCGTACTCCGAGCGTTGCTCGCGGGTGGTGCGGCCGGTGACGTAGACGGTGGCGCCGGCCGCGCCGAGCTCCACGGCGATCCCGCGTCCGGCGCCCCGGCTGGCTCCGGCGACGAGGGCGACCTTGCCCTTCAGTGGCTGTGACATGTCCGGCCTTCCGTGTGACGGCTTTGCTTCACCATCCCCGGTAAGCCGGACATCCTCTGTCACCTTTTTGCGGCGGGTCACGACCGAGCCGTCAATGGCCCCGGGCGATCCATTCCTCCAGCTGCGGGGCCTCGGCGCCGATCGTGGTGCCGTCGCCGTGCCCGGTGAGGACCTTCGTCTCGGGCGGGAGGGTGAGCAGGCGGTCGCGGATCGAGTCGATGATCGTCGCGAAGTGGGAGTAGGAGCGGCCGGTGGCGCCGGGGCCGCCCTTGAAGAGGGTGTCGCCGGTGAAGACGGTGCCGAGTCCGGGGTCGTACAGGCAGACCGCGCCGGGCGCGTGCCCGGGGGTGTGCAGGACTCGGAGGTCGGCGCCGGCGGCCTCGATGACCTGGCCGTCCAGGAGGTGGGCGTCGGGGTCGCGGTCGGGGTGGGTCTGCTTCCACAGCGGCAGGTCGTCGGGGTGCAGCCAGATGGTGGCGCCGGTGCGGTCGGCGAGGGCGGGGGCGGCGTCGATGTGGTCGTTGTGGGCGTGGGTGCACACGATGGCGGTCAGCCTGCGGTCGCCGACGGCCTCGGCGATGGCGGCGGCGTCGTGGGCGGCGTCGATGACGACGACCTCGTGCTCGTCCCCGACGAGCCAGACGTTGTTGTCGACGTCCCACGTGCCGCCGTCGAGGCTGAACTGCCCGGAGGTGACGAGGCGTTCGATACGGGCGGCCATCACAGCACCACCACCGAGCGCAGGACGTCACCTTCGTGCATCCGCTCGAAGGCCTTCTCCACATCGGTGAGTTCGATGGTCTCCGTCACGAACGCCTCCAGGTCCAGGCGCCCTTGCAGATGCAGGTCGATCAGCATCGGGAAGTCGCGGGAGGGCAGACAGTCGCCGTACCAGGACGACTTGAGGGCGCCGCCGCGGCCGAAGACGTCGAGGAGCGGGAGTTCGAGCTTCATCTCGGGTGTGGGGACGCCGACCAGGACGACGGTTCCGGCCAGGTCGCGGGCGTAGAAGGCCTGTTTGTAGGTCTCGGGGCGGCCGACGGCCTCGATGACGACATCGGCTCCGAAGCCGCCGGTGAGTTCGCGGATCGTCTCGACCGGGTCGGCCACGCGGGAGTTCACGAGGTCGGTGGCGCCCATGGTGCGGGCCTTTTCGAGCTTGCGGTCGTCGATGTCGACGGCGATGATCTTCGCCGCGCCGGCCAGGTGGGCCCCGGCGATGGCGGCGTCCCCGACGCCCCCGCAGCCGATGACCGCGACCGTGTCGCCCCGGCCCACCTGCCCGGTGTTGATCGCGGCACCGATGCCGGCCATCACACCGCAGCCCAGCAACCCCGCGGCCTGCGGAGAGACGGCCGGGTCGACCTTGGTGCACTGGCCGGCCGCCACCAGCGTCTTCTCGGCGAAGGCGCCGATGCCGAGGGCCGGGGAGAGCTCGGTGCCGTCGGCGAGGGTCATCTTCTGCTTGGCGTTGTGGGTGTCGAAGCAGTACCAGGGCCGCCCGCGCACACAGGCCCGGCAACGCCCGCACACGGCACGCCAGTTGAGGACGACGAAGTCTCCGGGGGCGACATCGGCGACGCCGTCGCCGACCGACTCGACCACGCCCGCCGCCTCATGGCCCAGCAGGAAGGGGAACTCGTCGGAGATTCCGCCCTGTTTGTAGTGCAGATCGGTGTGGCAGACACCGCAGGCCTGGATCCGTACGACGGCCTCGCCAGGACCCGGGTCGGGCACGACGATCGTCTCCACCCGTACCGGTTCGTCCTTGCCCGGTGCGATCACGCCGCGAACCTGCTGCGCCATGGTGCTGACCCCTCTTCCGTAGGCCGGGTGTCCGTCTTCTCGACCCTACGCGTGACTGATCGGAAACGGCATGTACGGGCGACAAGCGCTCAGGCCCGCAGCACCTGCTCAAGCGAGGTGGCGGGGTGGCCGGTCAGGTCCTCGACCGCGGTGGTCACCGCGGCCAGGGAGCCGTCGGCGATCGCGGTGTAGGTGGAGACCCAGGCGTCGAGCTGCCAGTCGGGGGCGCCGGAGCCCTTGCGGGAGGCGTAGGCCTCCTCGACCGTCTCCGGGACGTAGGAGACGGGGCGTCCGGTGACGGCGGCGATGGTGGCGGCGATGTCGATGAGGCCGAGCGCCTCGGGGCCGGTCAGTTCGTAGGTGCGTCCGGCGTGCTCGGCCGGGTCGCGCAGGACGGCGACGGCGGCGTCGGCGATGTCGTCCTGGGCGACGACGGCGGCATGGCCGGCGCCCGCGGGGCCGCGGATGACGCCGTCCTCACCGACGAGGGCGGGCATGAAGTCGGCGTACAGGTTGTCCCGCAGGAAGGTGAACGGCACCCCGCTGGCGCGGATGTGCTGCTCGGTGTGCCAGTGGTCGCGGGCCAGGGTGAAGGTCGCGTCGGGGGCGGCGCCGTAGAAGGAGATGTACGCCAGGTGCGCGGCCCCGGCCGCGGCGGCGGCGTCGATGAAGGTGCGGTGCTGCTGGACCCGCTCGGGGGTCTCCGAGGCGGAGACCATCAGGACCCGGTCGGTGGGGCGCAGGGCGCGCACGACGGCGTCGTGGTCGTCGTAGGCGCCGGGCACCGCGGTGGCGCGGGGCAGTTCTGGTGCGCGGGCGGGCGTGCGGGCCAGGAGGGTCTGCGGGAGGCCGGCGGCGGCCAGCCGCCGGGCGATACGCCCGCCCAGGCGGCCGGAGGCACCGGTGACGGCGTAGGTGGGCTCGGTGGCGGCCATGGGGGATCTCCTTGCGGGGGCGAGGTGGCCAGGATCGATCCGTATCAGGCGTGTGTGCGGTCACCTGTGGTTGACACGCCAGGGGCCGGCCCTGCGCGACGCCTTGGCGCCGCCGCCGAACGGACCCGCGCGGGGTGCGCGGGGGCCGTGCCGCGGGGCGGCGCCGTAGGTGAGTTCGAGCAGGCGGACGACCCGGTAGCGGTGCGGGCGGAAGGGCTCGTAGAAGGGCTCGATCTCGTCGTCCGCCAAGGGGCGGCCCAACAGGGCCATGCCCGTCAGAGTGCCGAGGTGGTAGTCGCCCAGCGGCAGGGCGTCCGCGTCGCCCAGGGCGCGGTGGCCGACCTGGGCGGCGGTCCAGACCCCTACGCCGGGCAGCTTCGCCATCAGGGCGTAGGCGTGCGCCGGATCACCGGCCGCGCGGTCGAGCCGCGCCGCGTGGCGGGAGGCCTCGATGACGGTGCCGGAACGGTGCAGATCCACGCCCGCCCGGCGCCATTCCCAGCTCGGGACGGTCCGCCAGGTCCCGGGTGGAAGCGGCAGACGCATCCCGCCGGGGGCCGGGCCGGGCGCTGGCTCGCCGTAGAGCAGCGTCAGGCGGGTGAAGGACGCGGCGGCGTCCAGGCCGACGACGCGTTGTTCCAGTACGGCGGGGACGAGGGCCTCGAAGAGCCGTCCCGTGCGGGGGACGCGCAGGCCCGGCAGCCGGCGCACCGCGCCACGCAGGACCGGGTGCCGGGGCCGGAACAGTTCGGGCCGGTCGCCCTCGCCCAGTTCACGGCGGACGGAGTCGGCGAGTTCGGCCGATCCGGGTCCCCAGGCGTCGATGTGGACGTCGTCCAGGCGCTGCTTGCGGATGCGGTAGGTGACCGGCCCCGAGACGGTCAGCGCGGTGCGCCACACGGTGCCGTCGGGATCGACCCGGTGCGTGGGGTCGTAGGGGCCCCGACGCAGGCTCTCCAAGGTCAGGCGGGCGTCCACGGGGAAGCCGGGCTGCCAGTGCACGGACCGGTCCGGTGGCTGCGGCATCGCTCACCATCTCCCGGGAGGACATGCCGAGGGCCGCCCGGCTGTGCGGACGGCCCCCGGGGGTGCGGCGGGTCAGTACTCGATGCCGGGGAGCAGACCCGTGACCGGGGCGACCATGTCGGTGACCTGGTACAACTGGTTCAGCTCGTCGACCCGGTTGAGCTGGTTCAGCTGCGCGGAGGGCCGCGGGATCTCCGCCTTGCGCTCCTCGGGGATGTCGCTGACGGTGAGCGAGTCGAGCATCCTCATCGGGCTGAGCGAACCGGCGTTGGGGGCCTCCGCCTCGGCCGCGCTCGCCAGCGGCGCGGCGAGGCCGGTGGCCGCGGCGGCCAGACCGACGGCGGCGACGATACGTCGTGTTGAGATCATGTCCGGAGCAACGCCGACGGGCCCCCGCCGGACACGGCCGCACGGCGCGGCTCACCCGTCAGGCGGACCGCGGCGGCTGCGCTTGCCGAGCCCGCCCGGGCGGAGGAGCCTCGAAGGAGAGGCCGCGCGGCCCGCTCCCCGGAGGCCGCGGGCCTTCGAGGAGGTCACCATGGGCACTGCGGCACGCCCCGGCTTCGACACCGAAGCCCTGCGCCGGGGCATCGAGGGAGACACCGCGACGACACTGCTGTCGCTCTACGCGGACGACGCCGAACTACGCGTCGTGGACCGCAACACCCAGCCCAGCAGTCCCCGGGTCCTGCACGGCCGTGACGAGATCAGCGAGTTGCTGGACGACGTCTACAGCCGCGACATGACCCACAAGCTGGAGCGCTGTGTCGTCGAGGGCGACACCGTCGCCTTCAGCGAGTCCTGTCAGTACGCCGACGGAGTACGTGTGCTCGCCGAGTCGATGGCGTCCCTGCGGGACGGCAAGATCGTCGAGCAGACGATGATCCAGGCCTGGGACGAATAGCCGAAAGGAGCCTCGGTCCGGGTGGGGGCGGGCCGTGACTGGCGCTGAGGTGGAGCACCACCCGGGAGCGGTTCCGCAGAGTCGATGCCGTGCGCCTGGGCGAACCGGAAACACCGGCCCAGCTGGATCATGTCTCTGGCACGGCTGGGGGCACCTCCCAGGCCCTTGAGGCTCTGGGGGAGGACGGCACCTCTCTCGCCCGGAACATCGTGGCGCAGACCGCCGAGCGGGCGGCCCACGTCACCGAACGCACCGGCACGGCGCCCTGTCCGGCGACGGTGCTGGCCGTCGAGGACCCGGCATGCGTCCTCTACGTCCGGATGAAGCAACCGCTGCCGCAAGGCCGGCATCGAGTCCCGGCACGTGGAGCTGCCCGCGGCCACGACCACCGAGGAACTGGTCGCGGACGCTCGAAAAGCTGTCGCTCGACCCCGGTGTGCACGGCATCCTGCTCCAGCACCCGATGGGCGCGCACATCGACGAGCGGGCCGCGTTCGAGGCGACAGCGCCGGAGAAGGACGTCGACGGCGTCACCTTCGCCTCCTTCGCCACGATGAGCTTCGGACTGCCGGGCTTCGTGTCCTGCACGCCCGGCGGCATCGTGCGGCTGCTCGACGCGTACGACGTCGACCCGTCCGGCAAGCGCGCGGTGGTCGTCGGCCGCAGCGCGATCCTCGGCAAGCCGGCCGGCATGCTGCTGCTCGCCCGGGACGCGACGGTGACGTACTGCCACTCCCGTACGGCGGACCTGTCGGCGGCGGTCCGGGAGGCGGACATCGTAGTCGCCGCCGTGGGTCGGCCCCGGCTGATCCGGGGTCAGGACATCAAGCCGGGCGCCGTCGTGATCGACGCCGGCTACGACCCGGGCAACATCGGCGACCTCGACTTCCATTCCGCCGCCGAACGGGCCTCGCTGATCACGCCGGTGCCGGGCGGGGTCGGTCCGATGACGATCGCCACGCTGCCGGAGCAGACCGTCACTGCCGCCGCACGGCAGCTCGGGGTCTGATCACCGCGTCCAGGCGCTGTACTCCATGACGTCGCCGGCCTTGACGCCGTATTCCGGCTGGTCCTTGGTGAAGGTGGTCTCCAGGCCGAGGACGGTACCGGTGGCCGGGTCCAGGATCAGCATCCGGCGGGCGCCAGGACCGTCGTACGCATACGCCTGTCCGGGCCGCCCGAGCCGGTCCGTCACCTGTCCGACGGGCCTGAGCCCCTCGGTCCGTGCGAGCAGCCGTACGAGGGCCGCGGACTCGCGGGCGCCGAGGGTCCAGGTGTCGAGCAGGACGCCTACGGCATCCAGGAGTTGGGGCGTGCTCAGCGACTCGCTGTAGGTGGCCTCCTCCAGGTAGGCCCGCAGCCGCTCGGCGTCGCGCGGCGGCGGGGACTGCGGCGGGGCGTCGCTCCAACTCGGCGGATAGGTCTGCCGGGAGACGATGTCCCCGTCCTCGGCGACGAGTTCGGTGTGGCTGCCGTCGGCCCTCCAGCGCACGATGCGTTCCTCGGGGAGGGTGACCGGCGGTTTGTCGTCGCTCATGGCCAGGCTCCACGTCTGCACATGCGTGCCCTTGCGGAGCTTCGGCGCCCCGTCCGTCGCCGCCGACTGCGCCAGTTCGGCCAGGGACTTCAGGGGTACGGGGGCGGAGTCGGCGCGCACGACGAGCGGGCGCGGTGCGGCGACCGCCGGGGCCGTGGTCTGGCCGGTGAACAGGAGCGCCGACACGACGGCGGCGACGACCGCGGTGGCCGCCAGGGCCCAGGCCGGCCGAAGGCGGCGGCGGGGGGTCCGTTGCTGCATCAGGCGGTTGAGCTGCCGCTCGGCGTGATGGTCGAGGGGGCCGTCTCCGAAGTGGGGGCCGTCGACGGGGACCGGGTTGGCGCGGCGCAGGAGGTCGAGTTCGTCAGCCATGGCCGTTCTCCTTCGAGGGTGTCGTGAGGCTCATGCGGTCGATCTCGGCTCTGAGCCGGCGGCGGGCCCGGTGCAGGCGCATCGACGCGGCGCGGGTGCCGCAGCCGAGGGCGACGGCGAGGTCGTCGATGCCGAGTTCCTCCCAGGCCGTGAGCCGCAGTACCTCCTGGTCCTTGGCGGAGAGGCGGGCCAGTGCCTCGTGCACCCAGCCGCCGGGAGGCTCCGTGTCGGGGCTGTCCACGATCTGCCGGCCGTGCGCGGTCTCGTCGTTGCCCAGGCGGTCCACCAACCGGCGGCGCCGTCCGTAGCCGCGTACCGCGTTCGCCAGGCAGTTGCGTGCCACGCCGTACAGCCAGGGCAGCGGGGCGGCCGGGAGGTCGTCCCGGCGCCGCCAGGCGACGGTGAACACCTCCGCCACCACTTCCTCGACCTCACTCATGCGCCCGTCCAGTCGCCGCGCGACATAGCGGCTGACCGCCCAGTAGTGCTCGCGATAGGCAGCGGCGAAGACCTCGTCGTTGCTCATGTTCCGTTCGTGTCCGGCACCTGCGGGATCGTCACACCGGGTTTCGGTGATTCTTGTCGCGTCGTTCGAGTGTGACGTCCGGGCCGGGCGTGGACACAGGCGGGTCGTGAGAGATCAAAACGTCACCTTCATCAAGTGGCTGACCACCACCGACCACAAGACGATCGGAACGCTCTACCTGGTCACGTCGTTCGCGTTCTTCTGCATCGGTGGCGTGCTGGCGCTGTT
>NZ_JAVRBF010001014.1:0-262 GCF_032436805.1 Streptomyces sp. P17
TAAATGTAGCGTATTCGGGTAATTATCCCTTGCAACCTTGATTGCGTCTTTGTCTATTTCCGACGCCATATAAAGCGATGGTTTGAAGCCTGCACGCTCCAAGGCGACCTGACCGCATGAAATTCCGTCAAACAACGATAATACTTTCATTCTCCATACCCCTGCGCACGTCCATAACCTTCAATCGGCAGACCCGGCAAACAACCGTAAACCGTAGTTCGCTCGACCATGCTTTCATTACCATGCTGACGAACGGCACGGC
>NZ_JAVRBF010001015.1:0-262 GCF_032436805.1 Streptomyces sp. P17
CTCGGTCGCCCTCACCGGCGCCACCCCTGTCTTCGCGGATATCGCACTCGACGACTTCACCCTCGACCCCGAGGACGTCGAGGCGTCCATCACCGACAAGACGGCCGCCATCATGCCGGTGCACCTGTATGGTCACCCGGCCAAGATGGACGCCCTGCGCGCCATCGCTGACAAGCATGGCCTGCAGGTGTTCGAGGACGCCGCTCAGGCGCACGGTGCGTCCCTGAATGGGACGCCGGTGGGCGCGTTCGGCACGTTCGCG
>NZ_JAVRBF010001016.1:0-262 GCF_032436805.1 Streptomyces sp. P17
GGCTAACGGTCGAGTTGGTGTATTAGTGGTTGATCGTGGTTTTCAAGCTTGGGAAGAGACGATTGCTACCCCCAAAGGCAGTACTGATTTATCACGTTTAGTCGATGTTGATGCCAAACCGATAGTTGTAGCAGGTACCATTTACAGCATTGCCTATAATGGTGAGTTATTTGCTTTAGATTTACGTAGCGGTCAGCAATTGTGGAAGCGTGATTATGCCAGTTTCCGCAATATGGCGGTATCGGGTACCGTGTTATATCTG
>NZ_JAVRBF010001017.1:0-262 GCF_032436805.1 Streptomyces sp. P17
GTCACTTGGGATTTATCTACAGGCAAACTGCCTGCTGGCGCGACGCTCAGTGATGCGCTTCAGCTGCTTTCTGCTGCCACCGGCAGGCTTGTCGTGTTAATCGTGGACGAGGCCCAGCACGCTCTCAACAGCAATGAAGGGGTCAATGCCATGTTTGCCCTTAAAGCTGCCCGCGATGCATTAAACCCGGGAGGGAAGCGGCCAGGGCTACGGCTCGTTTTCACCGGCTCCAGTAGAGACAAGCTAGCGCAGCTAGTGCTGC
>NZ_JAVRBF010001018.1:0-262 GCF_032436805.1 Streptomyces sp. P17
TGTGCCCGGTGCCATTGGCGCGGCAGAGATCGAAAAGCGCCTGGCCGAAGCCCAGCCATGAGCGCGCCCGCACCGGCCAGCGTGCACTACTGCGTGGTGGCGGCCGATGTGCACGCGCGGCTGTTTCGCGTCACGCTCACCATCGCGCAGCCGGCGGCGCTGCAGCGGCTGAGCCTGCCGGTGTGGATTCCGGGCAGCTACCTGGTGCGTGAGTTTTCCAAACACCTGCTGCGCTTGCGTGCCACGCAGCACGGGCAGGCGG
>NZ_JAVRBF010001019.1:0-262 GCF_032436805.1 Streptomyces sp. P17
GTTTTTATCTGGGCTTTAGTGTGATGAGCCTCTCTGCTACGGCTTTGGTATTGCATAGCGGCAGTAAAGCAGCAAAGCGGGCTGGACGATTGTATTTACAGCTGGCGATACTGGGCGAGCTGTTATTGTTTAGTGCCTTGGTATTACGCGCTGCTGCCGCTGGCGGGGTTTATGATTGGCAAAGCTGGCAGGCGGTTGAGCTTGATCATCTTACCATTAGCTTATTCTTGCTGGGCCTTGGTTTAAAGGCTGGCTTTTTTCC
>NZ_JAVRBF010001020.1:0-262 GCF_032436805.1 Streptomyces sp. P17
ATGCCGCTTATTCGGCGGTATCGAAATTTCCTGCAAATCCGATAGCAAGCTCGCCGGTCACTATTTGAATTTTTAGGCTATGAAACTCGCCGTTGACCGGGCCGATATCACCTTTGAGCGTGAAATGTTCATGGCTCAGGAGCGTGTCTCCTACCATGAAGCAAATGTCCGGTTCCGCATGGGCGACCACAAGCGTCATGACTATTACTGACCGATTAAGCTCGTAGATGGGTTGAGCGCAGCGAAACCCGTCAACGCTCCT
>NZ_JAVRBF010001021.1:0-262 GCF_032436805.1 Streptomyces sp. P17
CGGCCAACAACCTTACACCATATACGTATCAAGAACAATTGGAAATGTTCAGTGTTGGGTTCTGTACTAATTTGAGTGCAACAGTAGAACAAAATAAATGTGATAGCACAAAAGAAACAATTTATGATGTGATATCTTCACTAAAAACAAGTTCTCAAAATGAAAAATCAAAACATGATGTTGTGTACCGTGACATCGTTAGGGAAATTATAAAATTCCAATATGAACATGATTCGAACACACGTACTGAATTGTTAAAGGG
>NZ_JAVRBF010001022.1:0-262 GCF_032436805.1 Streptomyces sp. P17
CGAAATTCCACAGATTGTTCGAATATACGCCTTCAAACATGATGCAATCGTGCTGTTCGAGCGCCGCTGGCGTTTCCGGCGTGCCCCTCGACGCGAGATATTCCGGACTCGCGCAGGTGACCCAGCCACCCTCTCCAATTCGGGTCGCGATCATGCTGCTGTCCGGGAGCAACCCGATTCGAATAGCGGCGTCGACTTGGTCATCGACCAGATTGACGAAGCGATCGGCTAAGACCAATCGCGCGTTGATATCGGGATATGC
>NZ_JAVRBF010001023.1:0-262 GCF_032436805.1 Streptomyces sp. P17
TCAAGGCGGCGATCCCGGCGCAGGGCTTTGCCAGGCTGGACGGCGACACCAGCCTTGCGCCGGGAAGCCTGACCGCCGCGCTGGCCGCGATTGGTGGGGTAAACGCGGCGGTGGATGCGGTGCTGGCCGAAGTCGGCAACGCCTTTGTCGCCATGCGCCCGCCGGGGCATCACGCCGAAACCGCCACGCCGATGGGTTTTTGCCTGTTCGGCACGGTGGCGATTGCGGCGAAACGGGCGCTTGACCATCACGGGCTTGTCCG
>NZ_JAVRBF010001024.1:0-262 GCF_032436805.1 Streptomyces sp. P17
GACCGATAAAAAGAGGGGCATCGCTGATGCCCAGATTCATGGGTCGCGTTGTACCGCCACAAATGGTCATCGAGCCGGCTCGCATGAAAATCTCCAGGCCAAGCGTCATCATCAGGATCATGATGATGGGGCGGCCGGCGAGGCGCCGCAGCGCCACCCGTTCGATGGCCAACCCGATGATAAACATTGTTATGATCGCCAGCGAAATCGCCGCCCAGATCGGTGCGCCCGCGCTGTTGGCGAATGCGAGCACGACATAGGC
>NZ_JAVRBF010001025.1:0-262 GCF_032436805.1 Streptomyces sp. P17
TTGACCCAATAAAGCCCGTCCATGCCAGTTGCCGCGAGGATCGGGATATCGATTCCCGCGGCGCGGATCTGGCGTGTCGCGCTCGCGCCGCCCGGCGTGTGGGCCGAGCTCGTCGACGTGCCGCCGGACGCGCGCGGCACGAACGTCGTGATTCGACCGGCGGTCGCGGCGTACGAAATCCAAGTCGGAGCGTCGCCGTCGGTGCCGCGAAAGAACGTGATTCCGCTCCGCGAGCTGGTCGTGGGCGTTCGCGACGATCGCT
>NZ_JAVRBF010001026.1:0-261 GCF_032436805.1 Streptomyces sp. P17
GGCGCGCTCGAAGGCGCCGCGCGTGGGATTGGCCGAGCGCGAATACTCATACCCCTTGTGCACCCCCGGCGATTGCTGGGCGTAGGTGGAGGTGGCGTAGATCGGCACAATCACCGCGCCGGTGAGCGGATCGGGCGACTGCCCGCCGTGGATGGTGCGCGTGGCGAAGGCCAGGCGGTTCTTTTGATCGGTCATCTCAGCCCACCCGGCGCAGGTGGTTGATCAGGTCGATGCGGGTGATGAGGCCGAGGAAGTCCTTGC
>NZ_JAVRBF010001027.1:0-261 GCF_032436805.1 Streptomyces sp. P17
ATGTCATCGTGGTGCAGTGCGGCATTCATGATGCCGAAAAGCTGTGATTTATCGGTAATGCCCCACCAATCAATCGCCAGCCGTTTTGCGATGCGAGCTACGTTGAATGCGTGTTCAGCCACGCTTTGCGTCTGGATTGTGTGGAGGATGCCCCAGCGTTTAACCACCGAAAGGCGGTGGTCTAGTTCGTTAAAGATATTGTTCAATGGAGCAACTCCCGATAGTCGTCGCTGCCGCGACGCACTGTGCACATCCGGCTGT
>NZ_JAVRBF010001028.1:0-261 GCF_032436805.1 Streptomyces sp. P17
GCGTGACCGCGTCGATCCGCAGCACCGCCTCGAACATTTCGACGCGCGGCGCCGTGCCGTAGCGGTCGCGGATCAGGCGCGGGTAGTCCCCGCCGTGCCAGCGCTGCGCCGCCTCGCGCGCGCGCCAGTGATAGACGCCGCCGCCCACGGCGTTCTCCGCATCGAAGAAGTAGGTCTTCTCGACGAGGTCCGGGTTGGCGGCCCACGCCGGCGCCGATTGCCGATACAGCGCCAGCGCGTCGGCGCGCCGGGTTGACGCCG
>NZ_JAVRBF010001029.1:0-261 GCF_032436805.1 Streptomyces sp. P17
GGAGTGTACTTAACGCCTGCCCGGAAGGGCTGTTGCCAAGCGTACTGCAACCCGCGGTGGCGGCCACCAACGCCCCTATTAACGGCCATCGCAACCCCGCACACATAAAAGCCGCAGCTAAGCGGCTTTTATGCACATTTGAAGAGCGGCAGGGCAACTGCCCGATAATACGTTTCAAATGTAACCTCAGTTCGTGCCAGTGGTGCCGGTAGTGCCGCCAGAGCCAGAAGAATCGGCAGCGCTTGCCGCCACACCCGCGGC
>NZ_JAVRBF010001030.1:0-261 GCF_032436805.1 Streptomyces sp. P17
GGGAAAGATATTTGCAAAATATGGAAAGGTTTAGAATGACTAGACAAGACAGGTGTAACGAGTTTCGCCTAGGTCTATTTGTTCAGTGGGCTGCTTTACTGACATTTGCAGTTCTTTATATAGTGAGTGTGATTCACCATAACTATGTTGATCACAACGGGAACCTATTACTGATACTCGATAATACAGTGTTAGGGTTTTCAGTTCCCTTGCTTGCTTATATATGCGGTATTGGCTACCTAGTCGGCTTATGGAAAAGCT
>NZ_JAVRBF010001031.1:0-261 GCF_032436805.1 Streptomyces sp. P17
TCGCGAATAAAGTTGACGGGACGGGCAAGCCTGAATGCATATTTAGCGTCCCAGGCCGAGATGCCGGCGTCGGCCATCGTGACATTGATCAGGACAAGCAGCCGCGCCATGTCAGCGACCTTTGTCACAGGCTTCTCGTGCAGTGCGACGGATGTAGCAATCTCTTTGTAGAGGCGCGGCGGGGCGCAAAGGAGCGCGGTACCGTCGTAGGCCCAAAAGTTGCCCACGATGGTCTGCCCCTTATCGCGACTGGTGGCGGTC
>NZ_JAVRBF010001032.1:0-261 GCF_032436805.1 Streptomyces sp. P17
CAGAGAGTGACGATCCTGCCCGGTTTTCCAGGAAGCATAAACAAATATGCGGCTTCTTGTACCTTCGCTCCCATCGCACGGGAACCCGTGCCCTGAGCCTAGAGCGAGGTAGCTTACTCGATATCATCTTACGCTTAAAAGAAGTCCGGCCGCAGATGTGGGAATCCACACTCCGTACTCTGTCCGAAATCTCTGTGGCGAGCGATCCGGCCCTAGGCATTTCTCCAGTACTTGAAAGCATCAGCACGGCGCTCAAAAAAT
>NZ_JAVRBF010001033.1:0-261 GCF_032436805.1 Streptomyces sp. P17
TCACAGTCACAGTCTGTGTGAATATGGAGAATCCTGTCTTCACCTTTATAACGGAAGGAGATTCTGAAATATTCTGTCGGCTCATATTCAAGTGAGTGGAATGAGTCTGAAACATGAAGGCTAGGCAGCTTCCAATTACATTCGACAGAATGAACCTCTTGCATCGTCATGTCCTTCAGACGAGGTTGGATTATCTGGTAAATTGCGTTACCAATCTTTTGACTTACAGACCAAAACTCTTTTTCTTCAGTGAGAATAACT
>NZ_JAVRBF010001034.1:0-261 GCF_032436805.1 Streptomyces sp. P17
GAAGCTTATGACCGCCCTTGCAATGATCATCGGCATGACGCCCATGGCCCTGGGACTCGGCGAGGGCGGAGAACAGAACGCGCCGCTGGGACGCGCCGTCATTGGCGGCCTGATCCTCGCCACCCTCGCCACGCTGGTGTTCGTGCCGGTGGTATTCAGTCTCGTCCATAGGCGCCACCGTGCGCTCGTCATCCCAGTCCCAGCCGGAGATCCCCGTGCCCCAGCATGAGCCCTCGTCCCAGCGGGAATCTGAGCGCGCAG
>NZ_JAVRBF010001035.1:0-261 GCF_032436805.1 Streptomyces sp. P17
GCTGGATCTTACGAAACGGAAATCAGCCTGAGGGTCTCTTCACCCAACAATGATTTCTCCTTAGGGGAGTCCGATGTCATTACCACTCCAACCTTCGACCGCTCAAATGAATCGTCCGAACCGGCAAGTTATCGCGCCGGTTGGGCATTTGCCGGGGCGTCCGTCTCCGTCTCTGTTGGTCCATGGTTTGGAGACATCGACGCGATGAGCTTGACCCCAAGCGCCCCGAAATACCTGGTTCTTGGCCTCTTGGCCGTCGGT
>NZ_JAVRBF010000079.1:0-28097 GCF_032436805.1 Streptomyces sp. P17
GCCTTCGTCCGGCACGCCGAGGGCACGCACCGAACACCGCGGGCACCGCACAGGACTTTCAAAACACCCCCTAGTTCAGGCCAGGTGCCCCTGGACCTCGGCCGCGGCCTCGTCGCCGTACGCCTTCATGAAGCGCTCCATGAAGTGGCCGCGGCGCAGCTGGTACTCCTGCGTGCCCACCGTTTCGATGACGAGGGTCGCCAGCATGCAGCCGACCTGTGCGGCGCGCTCCAGTGAGACGCCCCAGGCCAGCCCCGACAGGAACCCCGCGCGGAAGGCGTCGCCGACGCCCGTGGGGTCGGCCTTGCGCTCCTCCTCGGGGCAGCCGACCTCGATCGGGGTCTCGCCGACCCGCTCGATACGGACGCCCTGCGAGCCGAGCGTGGTGACACGGCAGCCCACCTTGGCCAGGATCTCCGCGTCGGACCAGCCGGTCTTTGTCTCGATGAGCCCCTTCTCGTACTCGTTGGAGAAGAGGTAGGTCGCCCCGTCCAGCAGTATCCGGATCTCGTCGCCGTTCATCCGGGCGATCTGCTGGGAGAAGTCCGCGGCGAAGGGGATGCCGCGCGAACGGCACTCCTCGGTGTGCCGCAGCATCCCCTCGGGGTCGTCGGCGCCGATGAGGACCAGGTCGAGGCCGCCGACGCGGTCGGCGACGGTCTTCAGCTCGATGAGCCGGGCCTCGCTCATCGCGCCGGTGTAGAAGGAGCCGATCTGGTTGTGGTCGGCGTCGGTGGTGCACACGAAGCGCGCGGTGTGCAGGGTCTCGGAGATGCGCACCGAGTCGGTGTCGACGCCGTGGCGGTCGAGCCAGGCCCGGTACTCGTCGAAGTCGAAGCCCGCGGCACCGACCAGGATCGGCCGGGTGCCCAGCTGACCCATGCCGAAGGCGATGTTCGCGCCGACGCCGCCCCGGCGGACGTCCAGGTTGTCGACCAGGAACGAGAGCGAGACCGTGTGCAGCTGGTCCGCCACGAGCTGGTCGGCGAAGCGGCCGGGGAAGGTCATGAGGTGGTCGGTGGCGATGGAGCCGGTGACTGCGATGCGCACGGCTGGGATTCTCCTGCGGATGCGGAGGCGGATTGACAGTTAACGCTACCGGGTCCCCGGAGGACTCAGAAGTGGCTGAAACTACCCGATAGTAGATCTTTCTCCGCAGGCCATGACGTGCTTACGTTTCCGCTATGACGAAACTCAAGGCTCCGGCGCCCGTTCCGGTCGACCCGGACGGCGACCTGGCGGCGCTGCGCGGCGACTGCGCCCGGATGGCTCCCCACTGGGCGGTTCCCGACCGGATCGCCCCGCGCCCGGTCTCCCCCTCGCTCATCCACGGGGTGAAGGTGCCGAACAAGTCCGCGCGGCTGCTGGACGCCATGTCGGACTACGGCGACTGAACAGTCCCGCTCGCGGGAACCGTGCGCTCGTGTGCCGCGTCCCATCGCTGTCCCCCGGAAGGGGGATGCGGGATACGACCCAAGGAGCGATGCGGTGAACACCGAGCGACCCGACAACGACGACGCGGCCGAGCCCGGCGCCGTCGAGAACACCGGCCCCGCGCGGGACGCCGATGACACGGTCGGGGCCGAGGAGAGCGCTGCGCGGGGCGAGGCCGTGTCGGAGGAGGCTCCCGCCGGGACCGAAGCGGAGGAGAGCGCTGCGCGGGGCGAGGCCGTGTCGGAGGAGGCTCCCGCCGGGACCGTAACCGAGGAGAGCCGCGCGGAAGCCGCCCAGGATGCCGACGGAACCGCGTCCGTGCGGTCCGTCGGCCGTGGGGAGGCCGTCCATGAGGCGGACCGTGAGGAAGCCCGGGCCGGGCGGCGCCGCTCCTCCGTGATCATCGCCTCCGTGGCCGCGGCCGTGCTGGTCGTCGGCGGTGGCGGGGCCTACCTGGCCGCCACCGCCTCCGACGGCTCGGACGGCGGTACGTCCTCGGGGGCGCCCGGCGCCGACACTCCCCCGCCACTCGCGCTCGACGGGTATTCCGAGGGTGCGACGGGGGGCATCGCGCCCGGGGAGCCGAATCCGTACGGCGCCACTTTCCAGGCCGACGGCGCGCTCCCGGACGGGCCCGGCTCGGCTCCGGTGTACCGGGCCCGGGGCGAGGTCACCGCGGACGAGGTGACCCGGCTCGCCACCGCGCTCGGCGTCTCCGGAAAGCCGGTGCTCCAGGGGCAGGCCTGGCGGATCGGCGCCAAGGACGGGTCGGGGCCGAGTCTGCAGGTGAACCAGCGGGCGCCGGGCGCCTGGACCTTCCAGCGGTACGCGCCCGGCACCGACAACTGCCAGAGCCCGACCATCTGCGCCGACAAGCCCGGAGGCCCCGCCGTCGACCCGGTGAGCGAGGAGGCCGCGAAGAAGGCCGCCGCTCCGGTGCTGAAGGCGGTGGGCCAGGACGACGCGAAGCTCGACGCGAGCCAGGTCATGGACGCCCAGCGGGTGGTGAACGCCGAGCCGGTGGTCGGCGGGCTGCCCACCTACGGCTGGACGACGGGCGTGACCGTCAGCGCGCAGGGCGAAGTGGTCGGCGGCAGCGGTCAGTTGAAGACGCCGGTCAAGGGCGACACGTATCCCGTGCTGAGCGCCGAGAAGACCCTCTCCCTGATGAACTCGGCGCCGGCGGACGACCCGCGCGCGGGCATCGGGGGCTGCGCCAGTCCCGTACCGCTGGAGGACGGGGTGGAGCAGCCCTGCGGTTCGGACTCGACGGCCCTTCCCAAGAAGGACACGATCACCGTCGAGAAGGCCGTGTTCGGGCTGGCCTCGCACTATGTGGACGCGCGGCAGACGCTGGTGCCGTCCTGGCTGTTCCAGGTGCGGGCGCCGGGCGCGCAGGACAGCTTCACGGTGACGCATCCGGCGATCGACCCGAAGTTCCTGGCCTCGGCCGCGCCGTCCGGCGCCCCGACCGAGCAGCCCAGTCCGCGGCCGACCGGCCCGGGTGACGAGCAGACCACACGGAATGTGACCGTCGAGGGCTACACCACCGAGGGCAAGGAGCTCAGCGTCGCCTTCACCGGCGGGGTGTGCGCCGACTACGACGCCAAGGTGAGCGAGAGCGGCGACGGGGTCCGGGTCACGGTGACCGAGACCCCCTGGCCCGACAAGGTCTGCATCATGATCGCCAAGACCTACCACCGCACGGTGCAGCTGGACGAACCGCTCGGCGACCGGAAGGTCGTGGGCTCGGACGGCAAGGCGATCCCGCTGGAGAAGGCGGGGGCCCGGCTGCCGGAGACCTCCGGGGCCCGGTAAGGGCTCCGGACGCACGAAGGCGGCGGCCCCGTCGGAGGGGGTCGCCGCCTTTGTCGTAGAACCCGAGGGGCTCAGCTGAAGGAGTCGCCGCAGGCGCAGGAGCCGGTGGCGTTCGGGTTGTCGATCGTGAAGCCCTGCTTCTCGATGGTGTCGACGAAGTCGATGGTGGCGCCGCCGAGGTAGGGGGCGCTCATACGGTCGGTGACGACCTTGACCCCGCCGAAGTCCTTCTCCACGTCGCCGTCGAGGGAGCGCTCGTCGAAGAAGAGCTGGTAGCGCAGGCCGGAGCAGCCGCCGGGCTGGACGGCGACGCGCAGGGCGAGGTCGTCACGGCCTTCCTGGTCGAGCAGGGCCTTGACCTTGGACGCGGCGGCGTCGGTCAGGACGATGCCGTCGGTGACGGTGCTGGTCTCGTCCGATACGGACATCTACATCTCTCCCGGGTTGTACGGAGACTGCTTGCCGACGGTTGCAACCCGCGGGGCCGCGGATTCATTCCGGGCCGGGCGCTTGTCTTACCGGTTCGTGCGGTTCCTTCTTCATGCTCGCACACGCTCCGCGGAGCGGAAAACGGCCCTTTCGGGAATGAATGACGGCTCACAGGGATTCACGTCACATGGACGCTATGCCCATCGTCAAACTGACGTGAAGCGGTTATGATAGATAGCGTCATTTCGACGAAAAGCCAGATGGTGACCCCGCCGACCGGTGAACGCCGGCCGGCGAGCCGCAGAACAGAAAGGGTGCGTGTCGTGACCACCGCCCAGACCCAGGAGCTCGACGTACAGCCGACGCCCCTCGCCCTGCTGCTCCTCGGCCGTGAGGCCGACCCCAAGAGCGAGCGTGGTGTGGAGTGCCCCGGTGACCTGCCCTCGCCGTCCGACCCGGACCTGGTCGAGCGCGCCCGCGCGGCCAAGGAGAAGCTCGGCGACAAGGTCTTCGTGCTCGGCCACCACTACCAGCGCGACGAGGTCATCCAGTTCGCGGACGTCACCGGTGACTCCTTCAAGCTGGCCCGGGACGCGGCCGCGCGGCCCGAGGCCGAGTACATCGTGTTCTGCGGCGTGCACTTCATGGCGGAGTCCGCGGACATCCTGACGAGCGACGACCAGAAGGTGGTCCTCCCCGACCTCGCCGCCGGCTGCTCGATGGCCGACATGGCGACGGCCGAGCAGGTCGCCGAGTGCTGGGACGTGCTGACCGAGGCCGGGATAGCCGAGCAGGTCGTGCCGGTCTCGTACATGAACTCGTCCGCCGACATCAAGGCCTTCACCGGTAAGCACGGCGGGCTGATCTGTACGTCGTCCAACGCCAAGCGGGCTCTCGACTGGGCGTTCGAGCAGGGTGACAAGGTCCTGTTCCTGCCCGACCAGCATCTCGGCCGCAACACCGCCGTCCGCGACCTGGGCATGTCCCTGGAGGACTGCGTCGTCTACAACCCGCACAAGCCGAACGGCGGCCTGACCGCGGAGCAGCTGCGCGACGCCAGGATGATCCTGTGGCGCGGCCACTGCTCGGTGCACGGCCGGTTCTCGCTGGACTCGGTCAACGACGTGCGCGAGCGCATTCCGGGCGTCAATGTCCTGGTCCACCCCGAGTGCAAGCACGAGGTCGTGGCCGCGGCGGACTACGTCGGTTCGACCGAGTACATCATCAAGGCGCTGGAGGCGGCCCCGGCCGGCTCCAAGTGGGCCATCGGCACCGAGCTGAACCTGGTCCGCCGGCTGGCGAACCGTTTCGCGCCGGAGGGCAAGGAGATCGTCTTCCTCGACAGGACGGTCTGCTTCTGCTCGACCATGAACCGCATCGACCTCCCCCACCTGGTCTGGGCCCTGGAGTCCCTGGCCGAGGGCAAGCTCGTCAACCGCATCGAGGTCGACAAGGAGACCGAGGCGTTCGCGAAGCTGGCGCTTGAGCGGATGCTGGCGCTGCCGTAGCCCGCGAGGGGCACGCGCTCACCCCGATACGGGTTTCCGGTCGGGGTGGGCGGGGTCGAGGGTGAAGATGTCGCCGGCCGGGGTGGGGACGACCAGGGCGCCCTTGTGGAGCAGCACCTCGGGCAGCCGTGAGGGCTTGTTGACCCACTTGGCACGCGGCAAGGTCTCCCACAGCAGGGTGCCCTTCTCGGCGTCCAGGGCGGCGACCCGGCCGCTGCCGCTGGACAGGTAGACCACGCGGGTGCGCGGGTCGTGGGTGACCGCGCTCGGCTGTTCCAGGCTCGTCGGCGTCTGCCACAGCTGCTTGCCCGTCCGGGCCGACACGGCGGTCACCTGGCCGGAGGAGCCGGTGAACCACAGCTTGCCGTCCGCCAGCGTCACCTTGCCCTCGAAGTTCTCCGCCAGCTTCGTCGTCGTCGCGACACCGGTCTCCGGGTGCACCAGCCGGATCCGGGAGAACGGCCCCTCGTCTCCCGCGAGCACGTCCCCGTCCTCGTTCACCGCCGGGTCGAGGTAGAGCAGCCGGCCGTCGTACATCCCGAAGAGAACTCCGCGGTTGGGCACCGTCAGGCGCCGCGTGGAGCCGTCGGACCGGTCGAGACCCAGGAGCAGCATGTCCTCGGCGGGCTTGGTGATGTCCGGGGCGCACTCCAGGTAGAGATCCTCGACGGAGTCCGCCGCGTAGCAGTAGTGCGCCTTCGGGAGCGGCGCCGTCCAGCGTTCGGTGCCGGTGCGCGGCGAGCGGGCGGTCAGCGCATCGCCGCTGTCGTCCGGGAGGATCACCAGGTCACCGGAGAGGTGCGGGCTGGACCATCTGGTGTCCACCGTGCGCTGCCAGAGCCGCTTCCCGGTCTCCGTGTCGAAGGCGGTGACCGAGCCCGTGGACTCCTGCCCCATCTGGGGCCGGTGCTCGACCAGCATCGCGTCGTCCACGACGCCGAGGAGCTCATAGACGTACGACGCCTTGCCCGTGGCGGGCTGCTCCACGTCGGCGCGCCAGTCGGTCCGTCCGGTGAGCCCGTCGAGACGCAGGGGCAGTACCCCGTCGCCCGCGCAGTAGAGGGAGTCCTCGTACATCTGGCACTCCGGTCCGCTGTCCACCCCTTCCGCCAGCAGGTCGCGCCCCTTTTTCACGCCCCGGTCGGCGGTGGCGTACACCGTCGTCTGCCAGGGCTGCCAGCCGGTGGGCAGCTCCTGCGTCCAGCGGGAGGCTGCGGTCTGCGTGCGGGTCGCGCCGCCCTCGCCCTCGCTGTCCGCCCAGCCCGGCCCGTTCAGCAGATACGCCGTCAGGCCGAGGGCGAGCGTGCCGACCGTGGCGGTCGCGGCCCACAGGGGGCGCAGCCGGCGTCGGCGGCCGGGCGAGGTGTCCGGCGCCGGGTCCGCGCCTCCGGTGTCGGGAAGCGGCGGTGTGTCCCTGAGCAGGGTCACCGTCGGCGGGTCGTCCGCCGCCTCCTCCGGCAGTACCATCGCGAACTCCCCGGCCAGTTCATCCAGTTCGGGCCGCTCCGCCGCCTCCTCCGGCAGTACCATCGCGAACTCCCCGGCCAGTTCATCCAGTTCGGGCCGGTCCGTCGCCTCCTCCGGCAGTACCGTCGCGAACTCCCCGGCCAGTTCATCCAGTTCGGGCCGGTCCGCCGCCTCCTCCGGCAGTACCATCGCGAACTCCCCGGCCAGTTCGTCCAGTTCGGGCCGGTCCGCCGCCTCTTTCGCCAGACACCGCTCCAGCACCCCCCGCAGCGCCTCGCTCACGCCCTCCATGACCGGTTCGTCGTGGACCACCCGGTACGCCGTCAGGTACGGGCTGTCCGCGTCGAAGGGACCCCGGCCCGTGACCGTGTACACCAGCAGCGCGCCGAGGGAGAAGACGTCGGAGGACGGGCCCACCGACCGGGCGTCCGTCAGTTGCTCGGGGGACATGAACGGCGGGGTGCCGACCATCTGCCCCGTCTCGGTCAGGGTGATGTTCTCCGCCGCGCGGGAGATGCCGAAGTCGATGACTCGGGGGCCGTCGTCGGCCAGCAGGACGTTGGCCGGTTTCAGGTCGCGGTGGACGACGCCCGCCCGGTGGATCTCCCGCAGTGCCTCGACCAGGCCCAGTGCCAGCCGCCGAAGTTCGGGATCCCGCAGTGGGCCCAGCTCACGGATGTGGGCGGCGAGCGAGCGGCCGGGCACGTACTGCGTCGCCATCCAGGGCCGCGCCGCCTCCGCATCGGCGTCCAGCACCGGCGCGGTGAAGGCGCCGCTCACCTTGCGGACGGCCTCGATCTCCTGCCGGAAACGGGCGCGGAAGACCGGGTCCTCGGCGTACTGGGCGTGCACCACCTTGACCGCGACCTCGCGGCCGGAGCGCGATCTGCCCCGGTAGACGACGCCCATGCCGCCGGCTCCCAGCCGGTCGGCCAGCCTGTACCCGCCGACCGACTTCGGATCGTCCTTGTGCAGTGGCACGCCCCGATCCCTCTCCCCCGTACGTCTGTTGAGGGCAAAGGATACGGCCGGGTCCCGTACCGCGAGGTACGGGACCCGGCCGCTTCGTCACACCTTCACGGGTTCCGGCTGGGCCGGTACCTCCGCCTTCTTCTCCCGCTTCGCCGCGCGCTTCCTCGCCCGGCGCTCCTTGCGGAGCTCCAGCATCGTGTAGAGCGTCGGGACGAGGAGCAGGGTGAGCAGCGTCGAGGTGATCAGACCGCCGATCACCACCACGGCCAGCGGCTGGGCGATGAAGCCGCCCTCGCCGGTGACGCCGAGCGCCATCGGGAGCAGGGCGAAGATCGTCGCCAGGGCCGTCATGAGGATCGGGCGGAGACGGTGACGGCCGCCTTCCACCACGGCCTCGACCACGCCGTAACCCTGCCTTCTGTACTGGTTGATCAGGTCGATCAGCACGATCGCGTTCGTCACCACGATGCCGATCAGCATCAGCATGCCGATCATCGCGGGGACGCCCATCGGGGTGCCGGTGGCGACCAGCAGGCCGATCGCGCCGGTGGCCGCGAAGGGGATCGAGACCAGCAGGATCAGCGGCTGGACCAGCGAGCGGAAGGTCGCGACCAGCAGCATGAAGACGATCGCGATGGCCGCCAGCATCGCGAGGCCCAGGTTGGCGAACGCCTCGTCCTGGTCCTCGGAGACGCCGCCGATCTCGGCCGTGGCGCCGTCGGGCAGGTCCAGGCCGTTGATCTTCGACTGGAGGTCCGCGCTGACCGCGCCGGTGTTGTCACCGGTCGGCTTCGCCGTGATGGTCGCGGCGCGCTGGCCGTCGATCCGGGTCATCGACACCGGGCCGTCGACCAGCTTCACCGTCGCCACGTCGGACAGCTTCACCGGGCCCAGGCGCAGGGCCTTGAGCTCGGCCAGCGTCTCGGCCGGCTTCGCCGAGCGGATGACGACGTCGCGCTCGGTGTCGTCCAGCGTGGCCTGCGCGGCCGTGGTGCCGCGGACCGCCTGGGCGACCGCCGCGCCGAGGGTGGCGTCGGTGAAGCCGGCCGCCGCCGCCTCGTCGTTGGCCTTGACCGAGATCCGCGGCACGCTCTGCGACAGGTCGCTGGTGACGTCGGTGACGTCGTCCAGGGCCGCAACCTCCTTGCGGACCTCCTCGGCGGCCTCGCGCAGCACGTTCGCGTCGGCCGCCTTCACGACCACGCTCAGGTCCTGGCTGCCGAAGCCGTCACCGGCCGCGATGGTGGTCGTGCCGATGCCGTCGAGCTTCTTCAGGCCGTCATCGATGCGGTCGGTGACATCGCCGGAGGACGCGGAGTCCTCCAGCATCACCGAGTAGGACGCCTGGTTGGTGTCCGTACCGCCGCCGAAGGCCGCCATGAAGCCGGACGAGCCGATGGTGACCTGATAGTCCTTGACACCCTCGGTGTCGGCGAGCAGTTGCTCGACCTTCTTCGCCTGCGCGTCGGTCGCCGCCAGGCTGGTGCCGGGCTTCAACTCCTGCTTGACGGTGAGGACTTCCTGCTCGCCCTGGTCGAAGAAGTTCGTCTTCAGCAGCGGCGCCATGCCGAAGGTGCCGATGAGGATGACGACCGCGAGCGCCACGCTGGTCATGCGGCGGCGCGTCGCGAAGCGCAGGACGGGGACGTACAGGCGCTGAAGGCGGCTCTTCGCCTCCTTGTCCTCCGCCTGGCGGCGGGCTTCCTCGGCGTCCTCGGGGGTGCCCTTCGGGGCGCGCAGGAACCAGTACGACAGCACCGGTACGACCGTCAGGGAGACGAGGAGCGACGCCAGCAGGGCCGCGGTCACGGTCAGGCTGAACGAGCCGAAGAGCTCGCCCACCATGCCGCCGGTCAGGCCGATCGGCAGGAACACCGCGACCGTGGTGAGCGTGGAGGACGTCACCGCGCCCGCCACCTCGCGGACCGCCTTGAGGATGGCCTCCTCGCGCTCCTCGCCGTAGCCGAGGTGCCGCTTGATGTTCTCCAGGACCACGATCGAGTCGTCGACGACCCGGCCGATGGCGATGGTCAGGGCGCCCAGCGTCAGCATGTTCAGGGAGAGGTCCCTGGTCCACAGCACGATCAGCGCGAGCACGACCGACAGCGGGATGGACACCGCCGTGACCAGCGTGGAACGGATCGACGCCAGGAAGACCAGGATGACCAGGACCGCGAAGAGCAGACCCAGCGCGCCCTCGGTGGTCAGGCCGTCGATGGCCTTCGCCACCGCCGGACCCTGGTCGCTGACGACGGTCACCTCGGCACCGCCGCCGAGGTCCTTGCGCATCTGCGGGAGCTTGTCGTTCACCGCGTCGGAGATGGCGACCGCGCTGCCGTCGCGGTCCATGGTGACCATGACCGCGAGGCTCGGCTCACCGTTCGTCCGGGTCAGGGAGTCGGCCGGGGCCTGCTCCTGCTCGACCTGCGCGACGTCAGCGAGGCGGACCGGCTTCCCGTCGCCCTTGATCCGCAGGTCCTCGATCTGCTCCAGCGCGGTGAAGCCGCCGCCGACCTGCACGGTCCGGTTGGCGCCGTCCTCGTCGAAGGAACCGGCCGGCACGGTGGCGCCGCCCGCCTGGAGGGCCTGGGTGAGGGACTGCGCGGTCAGACCGGCCGCGGCCAGCTTCGCGTCGTCCGGGGTGACGGTGACCTCCAGGTCACGCACCCCGTCGACGGTGACCTGGCCGACGCCGTCGATGTCCTTCAGATCCGGAACGACCGTCCTGTCCAGCTCGTCGGCCAGGGCCTGCTGGTCCTTGTCGGCGGTGACGGCGAGCACCACGGTCGGCATGTCGTCGGTGGAACCGGCGACGACCTGCGGGTCGACCTCGTCCGGGAGCTGGGCGCGGGCCCGGTTGACGGCCTGCTGGACGTCGGCGACGAGCTGCTGGGTGCCGGTGCCGTAGTCGAAGGACGCCATGATCAGGGCGTTGCCCTCGCTGGCGGTGGAGGTGACGCCGGTGATGCCGTCGACACCTTCGAGGCTGTCCTCGATGGGCTCGACGACCTGCTTCTCCACCACGTCCGGGGAGGCGCCCTGGTAGGGCGCGAGGACGGACACCATGGGCAGTTCTATGGACGGCAGCAGCTGCTGCTTGAGCTGGGGGATGGCGATCGCTCCGAAGGCGAGCGCGATGATCGACATGAGCCCGATCAGGGCTCGCTGCGCGAGGCTGAATCTGGACAGCCAGGACATGGGATCAGGGTCTCTCTTCTGTTGAGCAGAGCGGTTCCTACACCCTGAGCCATCCGGAACCCCTGATTCGTAGCCCCGAGGTCCCGTTCCTTGTAGGGCGCATACTCCGGGCGCAGTACACCCGGCCCGCGCTCAGTCCACCCTTGGGCGTACCAGCCCCGACTCGTACGCGATCACCACGAGCTGGGCCCGGTCCCGCGCGCCCAGTTTGGACATGGCCCGGTTGACGTGGGTCTTCACCGTCAGCGGGCTGACTTCCAGGCGTTCGGCGATCTCGTCGTTGGAGTGGCCGCCCGCGACCTGCACCAGCACCTCGCGCTCCCGCACGGTGAGCGCGTCGAGCCGTTCGGCGCGGGCCGGGTCGTGGTCGTCGTCGCCCGTGCCGCCCTGCGCGAGGAAGCGGGCGATGAGGCCCTTGGTGGCGGCCGGGGAGAGCAGGGCCTCGCCGCCGGCGGCGACCCGGATGGCGTTCAGCAGTTCGTCGGGCTCGGAGCCCTTGCCGAGGAAGCCGGAGGCGCCTGCGCGGAGCGACTGCACGACATAGTCGTCGACCTCGAAGGTCGTCAGTATGACCACGCGGACATGGGCGAGGGACGGATCGGCGCTGATCATGCGGGTGGCGGCGAGGCCGTCGGTGCCGGGCATCCGGATGTCCATCAGGACCACGTCGGCGCGCTGCTCCTTGGCCAGCGCCACCGCTTCGGCGCCGTCGGACGCCTCGCCCACGACCTCCATGTCGGGCTCGGAGTCCACCAGGACGCGGAAGGCGCTGCGCAGCAGGGCCTGGTCGTCGGCGAGCAGGACACGGATGGTCATACGGTCTCCCCCGGCTCTCCCGTGACGGCGGTACGGGTCTTGACCGGCAGGATCGCATGCACCCGGAAACCCCCGCCGTACCGGGGACCGGTGGTCAGCGTGCCGCGCAGGGCGGTGACGCGTTCCCGCATGCCCAGCAGTCCGTGGCCGCCGCCGGAGATGGGGGCCTCCGGGTCGTGGGCGCCGTCGTCGAGGACCGTGATCTCCACATGGGGTCCCACGCGGACGACGCTGACCTCGGCCTTCGCCTCGCCTCCCGCGTGTTTCTGCACATTGGTGAGGGCTTCCTGGATGACCCGGTAGGCGGCGAGGTCCACGGCGGCGGGCAGGGTGGTGCCCTGGTCGGCGCGGGCCACCTCGACGTGGAGCCCGGCGCTGCGGAAGGTGCCGACGAGTTCGTCGAGGCGGTCCAGGCCGGGGGCGGGTTCGGTGGGTGCCTCGGGGTCGCCGGACTGGCGCAGCAGGCCGACGGTGGCGCGCAGTTCGTTGAGCGCGGAGCGGCTGGCCTCGCGTACGTGGGCCAGGGCCTCCTTGGCCTGGTCGGGGCGCTTGTCCATCACATGGGCGGCGACTCCGGCCTGCACATTGACCAGGGCGATGTGGTGGGCGACGACATCGTGCAGATCGCGGGCGATCCGGAGGCGTTCCTCGGCGACCCGGCGGCGGGCCTCTTCCTCCCGGGTGCGTTCGGCTCGTTCGGCGCGTTCCTGGATGGCGTCGACGAAGGCGCGGCGGCTGCGGATGGCGTCGCCCGCGGTGGCGGCCATGCCGGTCCAGGCGAAGGTCGCGAGGTTCTCCTGGGAGTACCAGGGCAGGGGGCCGGCGAGCATGGCGGCGCCGGTCAGGACGGTCATGGTGAGCAGGCCGATGCGCCAGGTGGTGTGGCGGTCGGTGGTGGCGGCCACGGTGTACAGCGCGATGACCGCGGACATGGCCACGGGGGCTCGGGGGTCGCCGGTGACGCTCTCGAGGACGGAGAGGGTACCGGTGACGGCGAGGACGGTTCTGGGGGCGCGGCGGCGGAAGACGAGCGTGGCGGCGCCGAGGGTCATGAGGGTGAGGCTGGGGAGGTCGGGGGTGTGCAGGCGCCAGGTGACGCCGTCCTGCCCATGCGGGTCCACGAACGAGCCGGCCACCATGCAGATCAGGACGCCAGCTGCGAGGGCCGCGTCCAGTGCGAGGGGGTGCGCTTTGAAGTGGGCTCTGGCGCGGTCGAGGGTGTTCACGGCTGTTTACGGTAGCCGGGGTTACGGTCCGTGCGAACGGTGCCCGGTGCTGGTGCGGGCCGGGGGTGGGTACGCGGCCCGGCGCTACGGGTGCCGCTGCGCCGCGCAATGCAGGTACGTCGGTGCTCAGCCCGGGATCAAGCCGTCGTCGCTCAGGAGTTCCCGGACTTCTTCCAGCGTCGCGTCCGGGGACGGGAGGATCAGTTCCGAGGGTTCCAAGGAGTCGTCCGGGAGGGGCTCGCCGAGTTCTCGGACCTTGGTCAGAAGGGACTGGAGGGTGCGGCGGAAGCCGGGGCCGTCGCCGTTCTCCATCTCGGCCAGCAGTTCGTCGTCGAGCTTGTTCAGTTCGGTGAGGTGGCTGTCGGCCAGCCTCACCTGCCCCTCCCCCATGATCCGTACGATCATGTCGCCCTCCTAGGCGTGGGCCCTACTGCTTGTCGAAGCGCGGGGTGTCCTGCGGCTGCTGCTGGTCCGGCTGCGTCTGGCCCGAGCCGCCCTCGATGGCCTGCTTGCCACCGGAGGAAGTGCCCCCAGCCAGCTCCGCCTTCATGCGCTGCAGCTCCAGCTCTACATCCGTACCACCGGAGAGCCGGTCCAGCTCGGCCTGGATGTCGTCCCTGTGCATACCGGACTGGTCGTCCAGGGCGCCCGAGGCGAGAAGTTCGTCGATGGCGCCGGCCCGGGCCTGGAGCTGGGCGGTCTTGTCCTCGGCGCGCTGAATGGCCAGGCCGACGTCGCCCATCTCCTCGGAGATGCCGGAGAAGGCCTCGCCGATCCGGGTCTGCGCCTGGGCCGCGGTGTAGGTGGCCTTGATGGTCTCCTTCTTCGTACGGAAGGCGTCGACCTTGGCCTGGAGCCGCTGGGCCGCGAGGGTGAGCTTCTCCTCCTCGCCCTGGAGCGTCGCGTGCTGCGTCTCCAGGTCGGTCACCTGCTGCTGGAGTGCCGCGCGCCGGGACAGCGCCTCACGGGCCAGGTCCTCACGGCCCAGCGCGAGCGCCTTGCGGCCCTGGTCCTCCAGCTTGGACGACTGCGACTGCAGCTGATTGAGCTGGAGCTCCAGGCGCTTGCGGCTGGTGGCGACGTCCGCGACTCCGCGGCGCACCTTCTGGAGCAGTTCCAGCTGCTTCTGGTACGAGTAATCGAGGGTCTCGCGCGGGTCCTCGGCCCGGTCAAGGGCCTTGTTCGCCTTCGCGCGGAAGATCATCCCCATACGCTTCATGACACCGCTCATGGGCTTCGCGCGCCCCCTTCTGACGGACTCCAGCTCCAGCTCCTGCGACAGACCCACAGTACGGGCCCTGCATCCATTACCGCACTGTTCGGGGACGGATGCGCTCATCCCCAAGGACGACTGCGTACGCTCCGGCTCCGGCGTAGGGAGTAGGTGTTCCCCGGGGTTCCCGGAAACGGATGCAACGTCCCCTCTGTCCCCTACATGACGACTGGTGTTGCCGATTCGTTCCCCACCGGACTGGGGTCCATGCGCGAGGACCCCGTACCCTTGGGTTTTGTGTTCCGTAGCCGTGCCAAGGATGAGAAGGCATCGGTCGCCGACAAGGCGCCCCTGACCGACTCCAATCAGCCCCGCGACCCGCAGGCCCCGAAGGGCAGGCCCACGCCCAAGCGCAGTGAGGCCCAGTCCCAGCGGCGCAGCGTCGCCAATACGCCGACCACGCGCAAGGCGGCCGCCAAGCGGTCCCGCGAGGAGCGCCGCCAGGCGCTGTCGCGCCAGCGGGAGGCGCTGGCGAGCGGCGACGAGCGGTATCTCCCGGCCCGTGACAAGGGCCCGGTGCGCCGCTTCGCCCGCGACTTCGTCGACTCGCGCTTCAACGTCGCGGAGTTCTTCCTCCCGATGGCCGTGATCATCCTCGTGCTGAGCATGGTCCGGGTGGGCGCGCTGCAGAGCATCGCGCTGCTGCTGTGGCTCGTCGTGATCGTGCTGATCGTGCTCGACTCGATCGTCACCGGTTACCGCATGAAGAAGCAGCTGAACGAGCGCTACCCGGACGAGAACAAGCGCGGCGCGGTCGCCTACGCCCTGATGCGCTCCCTCCAGATGCGCCGGCTCCGGCTGCCCAAGCCGCAGGTCAAGCGCGGGGAGCGGCCCTGAGCACGACGCCGTTCTCCGGGGGCGCGGCGGATGCCTGGCTGAGCAGGCTGGGCGGACTGCGGGACGTCGTACGGCGGGAGCTGGTGGCCCGGCAGCTCGATGAGCAGATAGCCGGGCGCTACCCCGTCGGGCGGCGCCTGAGGATTCTCGACGTCGGTATGGGCCAGGGCACCCAGGCGCTGCGCCTGGCGCGGGCCGGGCATCAGGTGACCGGTCTGGAGCAGGACGCGAAGATGATCGCCGCGGCGCGGCAGTCGCTGGCGTGCGAGCCGGACGGGATCCGTGAGCGGATGCGGATCATCGAGGGCGACGGCCGGGACACCGGTGTGCACTTCCTGCCGGGCAGCTTCGATGTGGTGCTCTGTCATGGCGTACTCATGTACGTCGAGGAGCCCGACCCGCTGCTGGCGGGTCTGGCCCGGATGCTCGCCCCGGGCGGGCTGCTCTCGCTGCTGGTCCGCAACGGCGACGCGCTGGCGATGCGCCCGGGCCTGTCCGGCGACTGGTCCGGCGCCCTGGCCTCCTTCGACACCACCGCCTACCTCCCCCACTCTCGAACAGACCCGAACGGGGGGACCCCCATCCGCCTGGGCCTGGACGTCCGGGCGGACCGCCTCGCCACCCTCACCGCGACGCTCGCCGGCATCGGCGCCCCGCTGCACGCCTGGTACGGGGTGCGGGTCTTCACGGACACGGCGGCGGACGACGCGGAGATCCCGGCCGACCTGGAGCTGCTGCTGGCGGCCGAGGAGCGGGCGGGCCGGACGGATCCCTACCGCGGTACGGCGGCGCTGCTGCATCTGTGCGGGGTGCGGGGCTGAGCGAGGGGCGGCCTGTCTCGTACGGCCACCCCTGCCCGCCTCTTACGCCTCTTCGGCGTGCAGGCTCATGGGGCCGTAGATCTCGGTCGCGTCCTCGAACAGGCGTACCTGGTCGATGCCGCCGGCGAGCAGTTCCTTCCAGACCTCGCCGATCCAGGACTCGGCGTCTCCTTGCGTGGTGAACTCCTCGGGCTCGACCGCGGGGGCGGCCTCCGTTCCGTCGGCCTTCTCGAACCGCCAAGTCCATGCCGCCATGTACGCCTCCCAAGTGTGAGCACATGCAGAGCGGAACCCGGATCTTGGTCGGGCTCCCGCCCGCAGCCTAGCCGGATGCGCAAGAGCTGCGCGGACAGGCGAAAATCAGGTCCGTGGAACTGACACTGCTCGGCACCGGAGCCCCGGCCGGCCTCCCCCGGCCCGAATGTCCCTGCGCGGTCTGCGCCACCGCCCTCGGGGTGGACGCGCGGGCCGCTACCGCGCTGCTCGTGGACGGATCGCTGCTGCTGGATCTGACGCCCGGTGCGGCGTTCGCCGCCGCGCGGGCCGGGCGGTCGCTGGGCGGGGTGCGGCAGGTGTTGTTGTCGCATCCGCATGACGGTCCCGCCGTCGAGGTGCCCGCCGGGCTGCCCGCGCCGGGGCGGGTGCCGGACGGGCGGGAGCTGGCTCTGTTGACGGGGCATCGGGTGCGGGCCATGGCCATGGACGCGGGGGGTACGGGGTACGCGGTGACCGGGCCCGGTGGGCAGCGGTTGCTGTATCTGCCGCCCGGGAGCGCGCCCGCCGGGATCGAGGACGGGGACATCGGGACGTACGACATGGTCGTCGCCGATGTCATGGGGCGGCCCGACGCGCTCGCTCGGTTGCGGGCGGTGGGGGCGATCCGGGCCACGACGGATGTCATCGCCGTACATCTGGACCATGACGTTCCGTCCGGGGGCGAGGTGCGCCGGCGGCTCGCCTCCTTGGGGGCGCGGGCCGTGCCGGACGGGACGACGTTGGTGGTGGGGGCGTACGAGGACGTGCCGGACGTGCCGCGGCGGACGCTGGTGCTGGGCGGGGCCCGGTCCGGGAAGTCGGTGGAGGCGGAGCGGCGCCTGGAGGCGTTCCCGGACGTGCTCTACGTCGCCACCGGCGGGCTGCGCGGCGGGGACACCGAGTGGACGGCCCGGGTGGCGGCGCACCGGGAGCGGCGGCCGGGGTCCTGGCGGACGACGGAGACCTGCGACCTGGTGCCGCTGCTGGCGGAGGACGGGGCGCCGTTGCTGATCGACTGTCTGTCGCTGTGGCTGACGGACGCGATGGACTCGGTCGGGGCGTGGGACGACGCGGTGTGGGCGGACGGCGGGGAACGGGCGCTCAGGGAACGGGTGCGGGAGTTGACGGAGGCGGTGCGGTCGACCCGGCGGACCGTGGTGGCCGTGTCGAACGAGGTGGGGTCCGGCATCGTGCCGGCGACCGCGTCGGGGCGACGGTACCGGGATGAACTGGGGCGGCTGAACGCGTCCTTCGCGGGTGAGTGCGAGCACGTGCTGCTGGTGGTGGCGGGGCAGGCGGTGGCGTTGCGGGGGTGACGGGCTAGGAGACCACTGAGAATCTTGAAAACCCGCCCGACTTGCACCGGATTGCCCTGATCGACCTTTGCGGGCGAACCTGGGCGATCGGGGCGGCCCAAGCAAGATCTTCAGGACACTTCTAGGCCGGCTCTCTGCGGGCGATGATTCTGTACCCGTTCGAGAACGGCATTCGGCTCGCCTTGATGATCCCGCACCCCTGGAACTCCAGTTCCGTGCGGATGTTCTCCAGGGGGATGAGATGCCGGGGCCGGGTGCGGGCGTACCACCAGCGGCCCAGCAGCTTCGCGAACGCGCTGTGGGGATCGGGGAGTTCGAGGAGCAGATGGGCGCCCGGGCGCAGGGCCGTCAGGGCTGCTCGCAGTTGCGCTCGGGGGTTCGGGGTGTGCGTGAGGTGGCGCAGGAGGCTGACGACGTCGTAGCGGCCGCGGAGGTGGGCCGTGAGGTGGGGGTTGGTCAGGTCGCCGACGTACGCCTCCTCGACGTGTCCGACGGCTCGGGCCTTCTCGATGCGGGCCGTGGGGTCGACGCCGTCGAAGGACGTGTAGGGGAACAGCTTCCGCGCCGCCGCCGGGAACGCGCCCTCGCCGGTGCCGATGTCCAGCCAGCTCTCCGGTTCACCGAAGGGCAGCAGCGCGCGGGCCGTGGCGAGCAGGCGCCGTTCACTCACCTCGCTTTCGGGGGGAGGGGTGAGGCCGGGGTTCTGGAAGGCGTGGGCACAGTCGCGGCACTGGTCGAGCGGGAACCGGTCCGACGTGAGCAGGCGTTTCGAGCCGCACCAGGGGCACTCTTCGCGGCGCGGTTCGTGGGAGTGGTCCGTTCTCAGGGCGAGTTCGGCGAGGTAGGCGGCACTGCGTGCGGACATGGGCGGCTCCGGGCGCGAGATACATACGACATTCCGCTGCAAAACGGAACGTATGGGATCGCGATCTTGGGCGCAACGATGTGGTGGCGATGTGGCCGCGTTCCGTTCGACCGGTGCCGGTACTGTTCGGCGAATGAGCTCGCTTAATCTCGACGACTTCACCGATCTGATCGAGCGCCCCGACGGCGGGGTGCGCCGCGACTCGGAGGCGCGCCGGGAGCGTCAGATCGTGCCGCCCGGGTCGCTGGGCCGCCTCGACGACCTGGGTGAGTGGCTGGCGGCGGCGCAGGGCGCCGTGCCGGTGCGGCCGGTCGAACGGCCGCGGGTGGTGCTCTTCGCCGGTGACCACGGGATCGCCGAGCTGGGCGTCTCGGCGCGCCCTGCGGGCAGCGCAGGGCAGTTGGTGCGGGACGTCCTGGAGGGCGGCCGGCCGGTGTCGGTGCTCGCGCGGCGGCTGGGTGTTCCGGTGCGGATCGTGGACATGGGCCTGGACTGCGACCCCGAGACACTGCCCGAGGACGTCGTACGGCATCGGGTGCGGCGCGGCAGCGGGCGGATCGACATCGAGGACGCGCTGACGCCGGAGGAGGCGGAGGCGGCGTTCCGGGCCGGGGTCGCGATCGCCGACGAGGAGGCCGATTCCGGTACGGATCTGGTCGTGCTCGGCGATGTCAGCGTGGGCGGCACGACGGCGGCCGGTGTACTGGTCGCCGCGCTGTGCGGGACCGACGCCTCCGTGGTGACCGGGCGCGGCGGGCTGGCCATCGACGACCTGGCCTGGATGCGCAAGTGCGCGGCGATCCGGGACGCACTGCGGCGGGCCCGGCCGGTGCTCGGGGACCAGTTGCAGCTGCTGGCGACGGTGGGCGGGGCCGACCTCGCCGCGATCACGGGCTTCCTGCTGCAGAGCGCGGTGCGGAAGATGCCGGTGATCCTGGACGGGGTCGTGGTGGCCGCATGTGCGCTGGTGGGGCAGCGGGTGGCGTTCCGGGCCCCGGACTGGTGGCTGGCGGCGCACGACAGCGGGGAGCCCGGACAGGCGAAGGCGCTGGACCGTATGGCCCTGGAGCCGCTGCTCATGCAGGGCGTGAAGGTCGGGGAAGGCGCGGGGGCACTGCTGGCCCTGCCGATGGTGCAGGCCGCGGCGGCGCTGGCGGCGGAGCTGCCGGAGATTCCGGAGGCCGACGAGAAAGCCGACGAGAAGACCGACGAGAAAGCCGAGGATGAATCGCCGGGTATGTCTGAGGTGTGAGATTTGGCGCCCAGGACTCCTCCGGTCGTCTGTCCGTCAGTGGCGGTCCAGGGAGCGGTTCGGGTCCGGGTCCGGCTTGCCGCCGATCCAGTCCTGGAGCTTGCGGCTGGGGCCCGCCCAGCGTTTGTCGTGGCGGACGGCGCGCAGCGCGGATCTGGCGCGGGCGCGGGGGCGGCGGCCGTAGAAGCGTCGGGACCAGGGGGAGTCGGGGCGGGCCAGGCGGATGGCGCCGACCAGGGCGATGACGGGGACGATCACGCCGAAGACGGCCAGACGGGCCTTGCCCTTGGACAGGGCCACGAGCGAGAAGAGGAAGTTCACGGCGACGGTCCAGATCACGCTGCCGCGGTCCTGGAGCTCGTCGTCGCTGAGGTCGTTGACGCCGAAGGGCGCGAAGCCGGAGAGGACCAGGCCGACGAGGGCGGCGGTGAGCACGACCACCTCGACGCTCCGGCGGCCCTCCTCGGTCCAGTAGACGTCGTCCAGGTGCACGATCAGCGCGAACTCGTCGAGGACCAGCCCTGCCCCGATGCCGAAGACCACGGCGCACAGGGCCGCGCCGAAGCCGTGACGGCTGCTCCCCACCGCGCCGAAGCCGCCGACGACGGTGAGGACCACGCCGGGCACGACATGGTGGATGTGCAGACCGCCGGCCTTGACGTTGCCGAAGGGGCCCTTGCCCGCGCGGATGAGGCGGGTGACCACTCGGGTGATGACGAAGGTGAGGACGAAGGAGGTCAGGGCGAGCAGGAGGGGCAGTTTGCCCGGTTCGATGACGTTGCGGTTCAGCCAGTGCCCCATGGTGGTGAGTCTGCCCGGGGTGGCCTGCGGGCGCGGCCGGGGTTGGGCTGGCTGACGTAATGTTCCGGCTCGTTCCGGCTGACGTAACCTTCCGGCTCGTTCCGGCTGACGTAACCTTCCGGCGTGTTCATAACCCCCTCCGCGCACGGTCTCCGTTTCGCCTTCGGCACCCTCACCGTTCTCCCCGTCAAGGTGGAGCGGTGGGATCGGGACTCCGCGCGTGGGGGCATGCTCGGCGCTCCCCTCGTGGGGGTGCTCGTCGGGGGGTCCGCCGCGGCCCTCGGGCTGCTGTTGCTGTTCCTGGGGACCGGGGCGCTGCTCGCCGCCGTCGCCTCCGCCGCCGTGCCCGCCCTGCTCACCCGTGGTCTGCATCTCGACGGGCTCGCCGACACCGCCGACGGGCTCGGCAGCGGGAAGCCCGCCGAGGACGCCCTGCGGATCATGAAGCAGTCGGACATCGGGCCCTTCGGCGTCATCACCCTCCTCTTCGTCCTGCTCTCCCAGGTCGCCGCCCTCGCGCAGCTGTACGACGACTCCTGGGCCCGGGGTGCCCTCGCCGCCCTCGTCTCGGCCGTCGCCGCCCGCCTCGCGCTCACCCTCGCCGCCCGTGCCGGGGTGCCCGCCGCGCGTCCCGAGGGGCTCGGCGCCGCCGTCGCCGGGGTGGTGCCGGTGCGGTCGGCGGTGGCCGTGACCGGCGCCGTCGCCGTGGCCGCGGGGGCCACCGGGGCGCTCCTGGGCGCCGACGACGTCGTACGCACCGCCCTCGCCGTTCTCGCGGCCCTCGGCCTCGCCGAACTCCTTCTGCGCCGCTGTGTCCGCCGCTTCGGCGGGGTCACCGGTGATGTCTTCGGCGGGGTCGCGGAGACCGCCGCCACCACGGCGCTCGTCGTGCTGACCCTCGGGCTCTAACAGGCCTCGCGCCAGACTCCCAGCTCGTACTTCTTCAGCTGTGAGCTCAGCCCCAGCCGACGGGAGCCGGGGCAGAAGCGGCTCGTCGGCAGTTCGTACTCCACATGGAAGACCGCCTTGCCCGCGTCGATGAACGGCTTCAGCGCGCCGCACTCCCCGTACTGCGCGCACTGCTCGTTCACCGCGAAGTCGAAGTCGCCGACCAGTTCCGGGATCTGGTCCAGGTCGTTCTTCAGGCCGACGGCGAGGCCCCGGTCATGGGCCAGTTTCGCGATCAGACGGTTGTAGCGGAGCTGGTCACGGGCCGTGAGCGGGAAGCCGGTGCGGTTGCGGTAGCCGTCCATGTTGTCCGGCTCGACCGCGTCGAAGCCCTTGTCCCGGCACATGTCGAGACGGTCCGCCATCAAGGGTTCCAGTACGTCCGTACGGCGGATGTCCAGCCAGCGCTCGCCCTCCCAGCCGTTGCCGCGGCCCAGCACCTCGTCGGGGAACTCCTCCGCGTCCGGGCGGAAGTCCTCCCAGGCGCCGGTGGAGAGATAGCAGATCACCTTGCGGCCGTCCTGGTGCAGGCCCGCCACCGTGCGCTCCGAGTGGTCGAAGCCGTCGATGTCGTAGACCGGCACGTCCACGGACGTGTCCAGGCGGCCGCTCAGCTGCCACTGCCAGTCCAGGCCGGGGCCGGGCTGCCAGCGGGCATCCGGCGACTTGCCGTCGGAGGCGGTCGTGCAGCCCGCGAGCAGCAGGGTGAACAGGGCGGCCAGCGCGTAAAGGCGTCTCACCGGGCGGGCTCCAGGGCGTGCGGCAACGTACCCCAGGGATGATCTCCCACTCCGGGCACCGCACAGTGCACCGTGGCCCCGCGCGCCCGCGCCGCCCGCCCCGCGTCGACGCCGGCCGGGACGCCGTACAGCAGATGGCATACGCGCACCCCCGCGCCGTAGGAGACCGGCTGCGGGGGTGTTTCGCGGTACGTCGACCAGGGTCCCTCGAAGGTGACCAGCACGTCGGCGAGGCGTGCGTAGGAGGGGTGGGGTGGGGTGCCGTGGTTGAGGACGAGCGGACCGCGGGTCACCGAGGCCAGCTGACGGTAGTACGCGAACTCCGCGTGTCCCGAGGCCACTTGGTCGAGGAACACACCATCCGTGCCGTACCAGTCGCGGTGGCGGGTGAGGTCGCGGACCACGTCGGCGTGCGGTCGCCGGCCGTACGCCGTGTCCGTGTAGCCGAGGATTGCGACCTGCGCCGACCGCAGCCGGGCGGCGAGTTCGGCGAAGGCCGGGTCGGGGCGGTCGCCGGGGCCGCTGGACGGGTTGAGGATCACGCCGTACAGGCGGGGCGCGGCGGCGACGATCGCGTCCCACTCGGCCGGGCGGACGGCGGGGTGTTCGTAGTACGGGACCAACAAGCTGCTCATCTGTGGGCGGTTGCCCTTCCCAGCAGGACGCACACCAGGGCGCACTGCGCCGCGGCCGCCGCGCCGTACACCGCCACGCCCACGGTGTGCGGGCCGCCGGTGTGGGTGAGCAGGGCGAACGTCTGGACGAGGGCGGCCAGGACGCAGATCAGGGCGGCGCCGATCACCGCGCCGAACGACTGGAGCAGCAGGCCCGTCCACATCACCACGCCGAGCAGGAGCAGGGCGGCCAGCCGGATGGCGGTGAGGCCGGGGGCGCGCGGCCACAGGGCGGCGGTGACGAGGTCGAGGGCGAGCAGGGCGGCCAGGTAGGCGGCGAGGCATGCGACGACCGTGCGGGACGTCGTCCGCCGGAACGCTTTTGGGGTGCCGGCCGCGCGCAGACCGGCGAGGCTGCCGCTGCGGAAGCGGTAGAGGAGCCATTCGGCGGGACCCATGCTGAGAGTCAGGGCCACGGCGGCTGGGGCGGCTACGGCGGAGGGCTCGTCGCCCGCGAGTACGTCGCCGAGGGCCGCGTAGACGACGAGGACGCCGGTGCCGAGGCCGAAGCAGGCGTAGGGGAGGGAGCCCAAGAGGTGGGGGCCCCTTGTCGTCCGGCGGTTGCGGGCGCGTTGTGGCCGAGCGCGCCCACGCGGCGGTGGCCGCATATCAGATGCAGCCCCGCGCCCCTGGGGCGCCACCTCGCGGAGGCCGAGAACGGCCACCGCGGTCAGCGAGCCCAGGAGGAGCGTGAGTCTTGCCGCGTGCGGTACGGGATGGACGAGCGCCAGCAGCGCCCCCGCCGTCATCGGCAGCAGCGCCGCCAGCAGGGCGCGTTCCCGGCCCATCACCAACAGGGCTGTTGCCGCGCTCAGGTAGCAGGACTGCCCCGCCGCGAAGGCGACCGCCGTTGGGGCCGCCGTACCTGCCGCGACCAGGGCGACGAGAGCACCCAGCAACGCCCCCACCGACCCGCCCAGCAGCAACGAGCGCCTGGCCGCCGCCCTGTCGCCCAAGCCCAGCCACGTGTACGCGCGATGCGCAAGCCCCTGGTTCCACGTCCAGCCGAACAGGGCGCCGGCCAGCAGGGGGACCGTGCCCGCCGGGAGGCCGAAGTCGCCCCTGGGGCCCGCGAGCAGGGGTGCGCCCAGGACGTAGCCGAAGCCGGGCAGGGCGAAGACGATCCCGCGCAGGAGGCAGCCCAGCAGGCCCACCCGCCAAGGATCGTGGGCGGGTTCCGCGGGCTCGGGGTAGCGGCGGCCCACCCGTTCGTACAGCTCCTCCGCCAGGGCGAAGGAGTTCTTGACGCCGTAGCGCTCGCGTATCTGGTCGTCCGAGAGGCCGTCCGACTCCAGGAGCGCGGCGATCTCGTCGGGGTGGACGGCGGCGGCTACGAAGTCGTCGAGCCGTTCGGCCAGTTCGTCGACCGGGTCGGGCCGCGCCCAGCTCGGTGTGCGCTGGCGGGGGATCGCGGGCAGGGCGTCGGGGCGGGCGCCCGGGGGCATCCAGAGGCTTCCGCTCACCAGTCGGTCCCGTCCGTCGCGACCTTCTCGTACCAGGGGTCACGCAGTTCGAGGGTCCAGTCGGCGACGGTCTCGACCGTCGGCTCGTACACCTCGGGCAGACCGGCGAGCTCCTGGTAGATCGTCCGGAAGGCGTCCACGGAGCGGCGCAGTGTGAACCGGTCGATCACGCGCTGGCGGGACAACTCGCCGAGCTTCAGGCGCCGTTCGTCGTCCTTCAGCAGCGCAAGCGCGGCCGCGGCCATCTTCTCCGGCTCGCGCGGCGGGACGACGAGGCCCGTGTCGCCGACGGCCTCGCGCACTCCCCCGACGTCCGTCGAGACCGTCGTACGGCCGCAGGACATGGCCTCGATGATCGAGAACGGGAAGCCCTCGGAGATCGACGACAGCATGACGACGTGTCCGGCGGCGTAGGCGCGCCAGACCTCGCTGATGCGACCCTCGAAGGTGAGGCCGTCGGTGACGCCGAGTTCGGCGGCGAGCTTCTCCAGTCTGGTCTTGTACGCCTCGCCGCCGGGCGGGACCGGGCCGAACAACCGCAGCCGGGTCTCGGGGAGTTCGGCGCGGACCATGGCGTAGGCGTGGAGCAGGGTCTCCAGGTCCTTGATGGGGTCGACCCGTCCGCACCAGGTGAGGGTGGGGACCTCGGGTTCGGGGCCCGCGTGCGGGAAGGCGTGCGGGTCGACGCCGTTGTACACCGTGCGGATCTTGTCGACGTCGGCGCCGCCGCGCTCCTCCCAGCGACGGTTGTACTGGTTGCACGGTGTGATCAGATCGGCTGCCCGGTAACCGTGTGAATTCAGTTCACGGTAGAAGCCGAGCATGAACGCCTTCACGGGCCAGCGCTGTTCGGCGCTGCGGTAACCGAGGTAGCGCTCGCGCAGATAGATGCCGTGCTCGGTGAGCAGGAACGGTACGCCGTCCAGCTTGCGGGCGGCGAGCGCGGGCAGTGTGGCCAGGCCGCTGCTCACCGCGTGCGCCACCGAGTCCTCCGGGATCCGCACACCCAGCGGGCGCAGGGCATGTTCCAGCAGGTCGGTCGCCGTGAGCGCGTCGTGCACGGTGGGCCCGGCGGCGGCCGTCGGCAGATGCGGCATCGTCCAGACCCACATCAGCGACCGCAGCGCGGGCTCGCCGCGCAGCGCCGCGGACAGCCGTCCGTCTCGGGCGAGTCGGGCCAGCTCGTAGAGAGCCTCGCCGAAGTCGCAGCCGGCCTCGGGGTCGAGGAAGGAGAGCAGGAACCGCTCGTAGGAGTCGAGGAAGCCGCGGCGGGCCCGGCCGAAGGGGGCGCGTCCGCGTCCCGGGCGCGGTCCCCAGGTCGGCACCGTGACGTGCCGGCGGACGTTGGGCGGCAGCTCCCAGGTCACCGGTTCACGGCCGGTTCCGGTGAGCGAGACGACGTGGAAGTCGACCTCCGGCATGCCCTTGACGAGCTGGTCGCACCAGGTGCTGACGCCGCCGTGGACATGCGGATAGGTGCCTTCGGTGAGCATGGTGACATGACGGCCCGATCGCCTCATGCGTGAGTTCCCCCCTGCGGAACGGGTCTTACGGCCCGACAGCGCACCCCGGCCGGTCAGGATCCGGGGTGCGCGGGTCGGCGAGCCGGCTTACGCCGACGGCAGTTTCAGCGTGAGTGCGGACTGGAGCGCGGCCGGTGTGGCCCAGGCCGAGCGCTCGCCCGCGTACGGCGTGCCGAACACGGTGGTGCCGAGGAGCAGTTGCTTGCGCGTGCCCTCCGGCGCGGTCACCGGGATCTGGGTCCCGGACGGGGCGCTGACGGTGACGGTGGTACCGATGCGGTACGCCGTGACCCGGCCGTTCGCCACCGCCGTACGCCAGGCCGTGCGGCGCTGGAGCTCGGTACCGATGGCCTTCTGGGAGAGGTTCTCCACCGGCGTGTTGTCGGCGAACAAGGCCCGGTAGTCGGCCAGGACCTTCTCCAGGACCGGGTAGAGGATCCGGTCCTCGGCGAGGTTGGACTGGTGGGCGTAGTGCGGGCGGGGATCGTTGTTGACGACGTGACCGAGGGCGGTCCGGGCCTCCTGCGGGACGATGTACTGGTCGTAGCCGGTGGCCGGGTCCAGGGGCGCGTCCAGGCAGGTGGAGGCGGGGTTGGTCGTACAGATGCCGCTGCCGCCGTCCTCGGCGGAGGTGTAGATCCAGTTGTACTCGTCGGCCATCTCGGCCTTGGTGCCGGTGTTGTAGTACACGTTCATCGGGTGCCGGGGCACGGTCAGGGCGGCGCCCGCCGCACGCTGTTCGGGCTCGCGGGAATTGTCCGAGGCGACCCATTTGACGCCGTTGTCCGCGAGGGCGCCGGCCAGGTTCGGGTTGTCGTCCGGCTGCTGCGGCAGCGTCCTCAGGCCCGAGTGCTCGCCGGTGACCAGTTCGGTGCGGTCGATGGGGAGGCCCTGGGACACGGCCCAGTCGTAGTTGTCGCTGATCTGGGCCGCGATCTCGGAGCGGCTCATGTACTTCGTCGAGCCGTCGGCGTTCTTCGCGCAGCTCCAGGGCACGGTCGAGGTGTCCTGGACGCAGCCGAGGAAGGGGTGCTTGTAGGTGTGGTTGACCCAGCGGTACTGCGCCTTGTCCGCGAGCAGCCGTGCGGCGAGCGTGTCGGTGCCGCCGTGCTCGGTCTTCCACTCCTCGCCGGAACCGGCGTTGTAGACCATGTCCAGCGTGAACCCCTGGGCGCGCTGCCACTGGGCGGCGTAGGCGGCGTCCTCGGCCGTCATACGGATCGGGTTGGTCTCCTCGCCGCCGCCGACGCAGTCGAGGTCGCCGGGGGTGCAGTTGCGCTCGGTGTCCCAGCGGGCGTCGGGGGCGAAGACGTCGTCGACGTGCACCGCGAAGTAGTTGCGGTCCTGCCCGAGGTGCACGCCCTGGGTCAGCCACTCGACGATGCCCCGGGCGAGGACCCGGAACTGCTGCTGGTACTGGTTGTAGGCGAAGGTCACCACCAGCTCGCGCCGCCCGTCGCGGGCGTACTCGCCGATCAGGCTGCCGCGCCCGGTCCCCTCGGGGACGGGGACGTCGACATAGCTGGTGAAGCCGGCGCGGGGGCGGGCGACGTAGCCGTAACTCTCCTGGACCGAGGGGGCGTTGTCCTCGAAGGTGAAAGCGCCGTCGAGATAGCCGAAGTACGTCGACTTCCCGGCGGCGGTGACGGCGGCCTCGCGCCCGTCGAGGCTGCCGGACCAGCCGCCCTCGGTGGTGTAGTCGAGGCCGACGCCCGGATGCGCCCAGGTGTAGGCGTCGACCTGCGGGATGCCGTAGGTCCGCTCGTAGGTCTCCAGCGCGGTCTGCTCGGCGGAGCCGGTGCCGAACGGGGCCTCGTTCGGCAGGACCACGCCCTGGAACTTCGCCCGCGGCCGGCCGCCCACCGTGTCGCTCAGGAACGCCTCGGTCACGGCCGGGCGTGCCGAATCGTCCAGGTCGACGGTGGTGTACGGGATGCCGGTGCTGCGCAGTTGGGCCGCGACGGCCCTGACTGCGCTGCCGCCGTCGTCCACCACCAGGACCCTCAGGTCGATGCGCGGCTCCACGGCCGCCGAGGCGCCGGGGACCCCCAGCCCCAGCGTCAACAATCCCGCGGCCGTCAGGGCGGCTGCGGTGTTTCTCCATCTGAGCGCGCGGTGCGCCATGTGTCGTCCTCCCCCCACAAGATCCTCCTGTGGTAAATCGGAGGAGGATCCATGGAAATCATGCGAAGCGGCGAGCCGACGGCTCACCGGAACGCGATGAGTGTGTCTCAGGTCACGGGGAGTGAGAGTCGCTAAGCGGCTACGACGCCACCGACAGGTGAACGCCCGTAGGAATGAGCGAACGGGACACACGCGCGTAGGCTCGTCCCGAGTGTCAGCCGCACCGGGGAAGGCCCCGCTGAGCCCGCACCCTCGCCTCGGAACTAGGGGGTGTTTTGAAAGTCCTGTGCGGTGCCCGCGGTGTTCGGTGCGTGCCCTCGGCGTGCCGGACGAAGGC